>JAUZPH010000057.1 GCA_030706065.1 Bacillota bacterium
CATATGGATGTTATACAGGCCTTTAGTTTCTCTTGATATGTCCCTGATATATCCGAAGTTACTACTGTATCCCTATATATCTTATTATTTTTTACTATTTTTCCCCAGATTCTCAGCATCTTCTTCACTCCATTATAAAATTATATTTATTTATTCTCGTTTCAAAGGTCAAATATTTGTTGTCCTAGTTAAGAACATTATAATGTTAACTTAAAATGTTGTAAACATTATATTTCTTCCATGTGCATACACATTTGTATTGGTGAAACATATTCTATATTGTAATAATTAAATTGGAGAGTCGGTATGTTGTTTTACAATTACCCTAACTATGATTCCTTCAGATTTGAAAACCCCGAAGAAATCGACGGCTTAAAGGATGTAAATGAACTATTGGAACTTGAAACCAGTGAATTACCTGCACGCTGTCCCTATAGACAATTCTTACCTCCGATTTTCCCTTTTATGGGCCCAGGCAGCAGCGGAAATGTCCCCACAACACCACCACCATCCTTTACACCAACTAAAACTGCTGCTCAAGGCGCCAGCGGCGGCCCCGGCACCTTTGCTGTTGATCCAGGTGCAATAAGACCCTGCACCTACAGGTTCATATATATATGGCCGAAGAGAGGTATGGGTTTTTGGGCCTATCTCACTTATGTAGGGAGACGTTCAGCTGCAGGTTTCCGTTGGAATGGGAGAAGATGGGTATATTTTGGGATTGACCTGAGAAGAATTGAAAGCTTCCAATGCTTTTAGAAAAATTCTCAAAAAGATACTGAAATTTTAAAATCATATCCGCATAAACTTTTAATCAAAGCCTGGGAATTCCATTAAACAAAAACAAAAAGAAGACTGAAATTCGATAATGTAAATTTCGGATTTCAGTCCTTAATTTTATGCCTCGTTCAGGAGCCATATTGAATAATTGAGTAGACCTGCAAATATAAGCCATGCTAAATAGGGAAGCATCAAGAGGCCAGCAAATTTGTCAATTCTGAAGAATTTAATAGTTGTCAACAGTACGAAAATAGTTAAAATTACCAACTCAATAAATGATAGACCATACAGATTTAATCTAAAAAAAAGAATTGGCCATAAGAAGTTTAAAATCAATTGAATTATGTATAATACAAGTGCACTGTTGACACCGTTTCCCTCCCTTCTTTTTAACCAGACCCGATATACAGCCACCGCCATTAAAAGGTATAATACTGGCCACACAATCCCAAATATCCACGGAGGTGGCGCAAAAGGAGGCCTTTTTAACATTCTGTAATATATATCTGCACCACGCGTAAAGGTTCCGGCTAAAAAGCCAACACCCTCAGCTAAAATAATACTTATTATTAAAGCCCCGATGTCCTTAAAAACTGAAATCTTTTTTTCACTCATTATACCCTCCATCTAAATTAAGGATTATTTCCATAACTTAATCTATTAGAATACAGCTTTTAATATTACTCATATGGACATATAAATTAAACAAAAAAATTATTAAGAATATGCAATTTTATGGATACTTATGCTATAATATTATAATAAAGTAAATGAAAGAAGTGATTTAGCTATGAGTTCATTAAATATTGATTGGAGTAATCTAGGTTTTAACTACATAAAAACTGATTTCCGGTATATATCGATCTGGAAAGATGGAAAGTGGGATGACGGAAAGCTGGTTGAAGATAATATGCTGACTATCAGTGAGGCTTCCACAGCATTGCATTACGGACAACAGTGTTTTGAGGGGCTAAAGGCTTATAGAACAAAAGATGGAAGTATTCAACTGTTCAGACCCGATGCAAATGCAAACAGGATGATTTCTACCTGCCGCAGACTGCTGATGCCTGAATTTCCTGTGGAAAGATTTATCGATGCAGTAAAACAAGTGGTTAAGGCTAATGAAGGGTTTGTTCCTCCATACGGCACAGGTGCCACTCTTTATATCAGGCCATTTATGATAGGTATTGGCCACAATATTGGAGTTAAACCTGCACCTGAATACTTATTTGGAGTATTCTGCGTTCCTGTAGGGGCATATTTCAAGGGAGGCCAAACGCCAGTTAATTATATAGTTACCGATTTTGACAGAGCTGCTCCAAAAGGTACCGGCGGAGTAAAAGTTGGCGGAAATTATGCAGCCAGTCTCCTCCCCCACGAAGAAGCGGCTAAAGAAGGCTTTGCAGATTGTATATACCTGGATCCTGCAACACATACAAGGATTGAAGAGGTAGGTGCAGCTAACTTCTTTGGTATAACTAGAGATAATAAATTTGTTACCCCTGTTTCTCAATCTATTCTACCAAGCATAACTAAGTATTCTTTAATGCAGATTGCAGAGGAATATATGGGTATGGAAGTTATAGAAAGAGATGTATATATAGATAATTTGGATGAGTTTTGTGAAGCCGGTGCCTGTGGAACTGCTGCCGTTATAACCCCAATAGGTGGAATTAAGTACAAGGATAAACTTCATGTTTTTTATAGTGAGGAGGAAGTTGGCCCGGTTACTTCAAAGTTATATAATACCCTTATTGGCATACAGTTTGGTGAAATTGACGCTCCAAAAGGTTGGATATATACCCTTTAATCTGAAATATGAAATAATAAATTCAAAAGATATATAAAAGAATGGACTATCTAGAAACATATTACTTTTAGATAGTCTTTTTTCATAATCTTAAACAATTCAGTGACATTTTACAAAAAATATTCTATAATTTAATTATATTTTATTAATTTGGTTAATAATAAATCCGATCGCTATTATCAAATTTTTAAGGAGATTTTACTATGAACACTAGTATGTCAACAAAAAAAGCCACATTTACAAAAAAACTTGCAACTGGTTACAGCATAAGAAGAGATGGTAAATTGTTAAGAAACATCGATGCAATGAGACAATTACTTCCTTATCTTTTCAGGACCAGAAACGGAAGTATTGTTCATGCTCCAGAAGTAATTGAATTTGACGGTGCCAGAGAATTTATCAGAAAAAGAACAAGGGAAAATCCGGAACTCAGTATTGGAACTTTTGAGATTGTCTTAGCTGCATTGGTACGTACATTGTCCCAATACCCTCATCTGAACAGATTTGTCGCAGGTAAGAAACTGTTTGCAAGAAATACAATTTCAATATCTTTTGTTGTATTGAGGATGGAGAACGGTGTACATAAAGAAACAAATGCAAAAATTTATTTTGAAAAGGAAGACACCTTATATGATATAGCCAGGAAGGTAAATGATAACATAAGGCTGTGTCAATCAGGTGAATCAAAAGATGATGATAAGTTAATGGAATTCTTTGCAAAGTTTCCTTCTCCCATAATCACTTTTGTTGCCTTTTTGCTTAGAAAGCTTAATGACTTCGGGCTTCTTCCTATGAATTTCATAAAGACTGACCCCCTATTTTCAACTGCCTATATCTCAAATCTTGGCAGCATAGGTCATGATGCATTACATCATCACCTTTACGACTGGGGAACAACATCTGTTTTCTGTACAATGGGAAAGCTTCAAAAAACTAATGAGATCACTAAAGAAGGTCAAGTTGAATCTAAAACAAATCTGAATATTGTATGTTCTGTAGACGAAAGAGTTGCTGATGGAATATATCTGGTAAAGGCCTTGAAGTATTTTAAGTCACTGGTGAAACATCCGGAAAAATTGGAACTTCCTCCTGAAATAGTAGTTGAGGATGATGGCTTATAAAGATTTGAACGCTATTATATATTTCATTTTAATAATTATAGAAGAAAGGGTGGCAAAGCCACCCTTTCTTCTATCTTCTATCAGTATATTCCGTATGGAGTAGTGCATGTGCAAAATGACTGTTAGGCTTTTCAAGGAATTCCTCATAGATTCTCTTTATCATAGGATTTTCATGGGATTTTCTTAACGTTTTATTAGAATCTTCTGAGTACAGTGCTTCCATTCTCTTATGCATAATATCCCTGTCAGCTCTTATAAAAGGCTGGCCTCCACCGTCAATGCAGCCTCCTGGGCATGCCATTATCTCTATAAAGTCATAGGTGCTCCTTCCAAGCTTAATATCCTCCATGACGTTTCTCGCATTCCCCAGAGAAGATACTACAGCTGCATGAAGTTCTATACCATTAAGCATTACCTTTGTCTCTTTTACACCGTCAAGACCTCTGACAGCTGTAAAATTAAGTTCCCTCAATTCCTCCCCTGTCACCCATTCATAAGCAGTCCTCAAGGCTGCCTCCATAACACCACCGGTAGTCCCGAAGATAACACCGGCTCCAGTAGATTCCCCTAATGGATTATCAAACTCTTCTTCAGGCATATTGCAAAGGTCCATACCTGCTTCCTTGATCATCTTTGCAAGCTCTCTTGTGGTAATTACAATATCAACATCTTTTATGCTATTTCTGCCCATTTCTTCTCTTTTTGCTTCATATTTCTTTGCAACACAGGGCATAACAGAAACTACAATAAGATTTTCCGGTGAGACTCCAAGCTTTTCCGCAAGATATGTCTTTGCAACAGCTCCAAACATCTGTTGAGGAGACTTGCAGCTGGAGGGATAATCCAACATATCTCCGTAATTACTCTCGGCAAAATTTACCCAAGCAGGACAGCAGCTGGTAATCATAGGAAGCTTTCCCCCGTTTTTAATCCTGTCAACCAGTTCGGAAGCCTCCTCCATTATTGTTAAATCTGCAGCAAAATCAGTATCAAAGACTTTTTTAAAGCCCAAGGCCTTTAGTGCACCTACCATCTTTCTGGTTACCAATGTTCCGGCGGGCAGGCCGAATTCCTCTCCCAAGGCAGCCCTAACAGCCGGTGCAGTTTGAACTATAACATACTTATCCTTTTCACTCAATACTTCCCATACCTCGTCATAATTGTAAACTTCTCGCAGTGCTCCAGTTGGACAAACGGCGAGGCACTGGCCGCAGTAAGTGCATTTTGTATCTACAAAGGGCTTTGACATAAAAGAGGAAATAACAGTTTCAAAGCCTCTATCAACAGGAGTGAGTACATGTACTTTCTGAATTTCATTACACACCGTTGAACATCTTCTGCACAGTATACACTTATCCATATCTCTTATAACTGAAGGAGAAGTCATATCTACAGGGTACCTGGAAACCTCACCCTCGTATTTTATTTCATAAACCCCTAAATCCGCTGAAAGCTTTTGAAGTTCACATTTCAAATTTTTCTCACACTTCAGACAATCCTGAGGATGATCTGACAACAAAAGTCCCACTATATTTCGTCTCGCACTTATAGCTCTCGGTGTATTGGTTTTAACCACCATTCCTTCACTAACTGGAGTTGAACATGCCGGTGCCAGGTTCCTTCTACCTTCAACCTCTACGACACAAACACGACAGGTACCTTTACAGTTTTCAGTTTTTCCATCCTGCATAAACATATGACATAGTGTCGGTATTTCAATTCCCAGTTTATGTGCAGCATTAAGTATGGAACTTCCTTCCTCAACCTCTACCAATTTATCATTTATCTTAACATTAAGCATCTCTTTTCACCTCCCGCTAACCTTTCACTATTGCTTTTACTGGACATGCATTAAAACATACTCCGCACTTAATACATTTATCCTGGTTAATAACATGTTTCACTTTTACCTTGCCTTCTATTGCATTAACAGGACACCCTCTTGAACATTTTGTACACCCAATACACTTTTCAGATATATTATACCTAAGGAGTCCTTTGCAATTGCCGGCAGGACATCTTTTTTCCTTTACATGGGCTTCATATTCATCCATAAAATACTTCATAGTACTTAAAACCGGATTTGCAGCAGTCTGTCCGAGTCCACAAAGTGCAGTATCTTTAATTGTCTCCGCCAGTACCTCCAGCTTTTTCAAATCCATCATTGAAGCTTTTCCTTCAGTGATTTTATTCAACATTTCCAGCAGTCTTTTACTTCCTATTCTACAGGGAGTACATTTTCCGCAGGATTCATCAACAATGAATTCCATATAAAACTTGGCTATATCTACCATACAATTATCTTCATCCATAACAATCATACCGCCGGAACCCATCATTGAACCAATTGAGGTCAGGGAGTCATAATCAATCGGAATGTCCAATAAATCAACGGGTATACAGCCTCCTGACGGACCGCCGGTTTGAACTGATTTAAGTGCCTTGCCATCCTTGATTCCTCCACCTATATCGTAAATAATCTCTCTCAAGGATATACCCATAGGGACTTCAACCAGGCCAACATTATTTATTTTCCCAGCAAGGGCAAAAACCTTGGTGCCTTTGGATTTTTCTGTTCCAATTGAACTGTACCATTCAGCCCCTCTATTAATTATTGCTGTTACGTTTGCAAAGGTTTCAACATTATTAACGCAGGTAGGTTTTTCCCAAAGTCCGCTCTCCGCGGGAAATGGAGGCTTGTTGGTTGGTTCTCCTCTTGAGCCTTCTATGGAATGAATTAGCGCTGTTTCTTCTCCACATACAAAAGCACCAGCACCATATTTAATTTCTATATCAAAATTGAAACCAGTACCAAACAAGTTACTTCCGAGAAGTCCCCACTCTCTAGCTTCATTTAAAGCTTTTCTCAATCTATGGATCGCCAGGGGATATTCTGCCCTGATATATACAAAGCCCTTTGAGGCTCCTATGGCATATCCTGCTATTGCCATGGCCTCAATGACACTATGAGGATCTCCTTCAAGTATGGATCTATCCATAAAAGCTCCAGGATCTCCTTCATCAGCATTACATATGATATATTTTTGTTCACTATCATATCCTTTTGCAAAAGCCCACTTTTTCCCTGTTGGAAAGCCACCGCCTCCTCTGCCTCTCAGACCCGACTTAACAACTTCATCTATTACCTGATCACTGGACATAGATGTCAACACTTTCCCTAAGGCCTTATATCCATCCGTAGCTATATATTCTCTAATATCTTCAGGATTAATAGTACCGCAATTTCGAAGCGCTATTCTTAATTGCTTCTTATAGAAGGACATTTCCCCCTGAGTTTCCACTTTCTTTTTTATAGTTGGTTCTTCATACAGCAAGCGATCAACGACAACTCCATTTACGAGATGACTATTTACAATTTCCTCTGCATCTTCTGGAGTTACCTTTACATAAAAAGTATTATCCGGAACTATATGAACCACCGGCCCCTTTGCACAGAACCCAAAGCATCCTGCCAAAACTACTTTAACATCATCCTGTAATCCTGCCTTTTCAATTTCCTTATTAAGATTTTCCATTATTAAGTTTGAATTTGACGATATACATCCTGTACCTTGACATACCATTATGTGTCTTTTCCCGGAATCAATATTACTAGTCTTTTGTAATCTGATATCTATTTCCTTTTTAAATTCTTCCGCCCTTATAGTTAAGTCATTAACATCTTTAATTACAGTCATACAATCACCACCATTTACTTATATTCCTCCAGAACCTTGTCTACATCTTTCTTCGTAAAATGTCCATACACTCTGTTATTTATCATTACAACTGGTGCAAGCCCGCATGCACCAACGCATCGTAAAGTGTCGAGAGTATACAGGCCATCCTTTGTAGTTTCGCCTTCCCTTAACTTCAACCTGCTTTTAAATTCATCCACTATCTCACCGGAACCTCTGACGAAACAGGCAGTACCAGTACAGACATTGATTACATACTTACCCTTGGGCTCAGTTGTAAAATATGAATAAAAACTAATTACTCCATAAACCTTTGACACTGGAATAGATAGCTTGTCTGCAACATATTCCTGAATCTCTTCACCCAAATACCCAAAAAGTTCCTGGGCCTTATGAAGTACAGAGATTAATGAACTTTCCTTATCCTGCTGTTCATTGATAAAATTATCCAATTCATCAAATCTTGGATCCCTTTTGCACATAATATCCCTCCTCCTTTTAAATATAAATGTAAAAATAGCTAATGATGAAAAAGAATTGTTAATATTTTAACTTTACTTAACTATTATAACAAAGTATATTGAATATTTCTATTATTTTTAATATTTTTATATTGAGAATAGACAAAAAAGTGTATAAATAATTCATTTTTATAATATTTATAAAAATGGCGAGTTTAATTTATTAAGGATTTTATGAACACGTTTTCTTTTTTCCCTAAAATACAACATGGCATTTTAATTCTTATCCAAATAAAAATCTTATTTTTATAACAATATTCTTGAAATAATCATTGTTAGAAAAATAACTATCAATAAATAAAAAGAGTCCTTGGTGACAAGACATTGTAGTTACAATATCCTACCCCTCTGACTCTAGTAAATATTAAATAAGTATTTTACAAATATATTTTTTCAAGTACTTTGTCTTTCTCTAAAATAGCAATTAAGCCTTTTCCTTCATCATACTGTATGATACTGTCACACATGTTCATAAAAGACTCCCTGCCTAAGGCGTAAAATACATCATCGGCAAGTGTTTTTGCACATTCGCATTTTTCATCATGGGAAAGCTGATTCCAGTCCCTTTCCTCCATTTCAAAAAATTCATAAAACTTATGTATTTTTAGTATTCCTTCAGCCAATTCATCAATTATTCGTTTGTACTCCCGTGTATAACTTAACGCCATTTCATCCATTCCTTTCTTACAAATTATAATAGTCAGCCAACTACAAGTAAATACAGCATAGTTTATACTTTTTTTCATAACTGTATAAATTCAAGTATATGCTTCCATAGCTTATATTCTATTTCTTTCATATTAGTTATAAAGAATGTAAAAAGCTCTGTGGCTGTTCCATAGAGCTTATAAATTGCTATACCTCTCTTTCCAGCATAGAAAGAGCATCACTTTTCTCTTTTGTAAATCTGTTATAAACACTGTGCTTTATACTCTCAGAGGATTTACTGAAATACACGTCAACCTTTTGACGCTCCTGATAGATTTCTGAAATAATCTGTTTTTCATCACCCTTCAGATCAACCTTGGAAAAAATATTTAGAGCGCCTCGTACACCATGCTGAACTACAGTAGACCAAAGGACATTCTTTAAAGCCTGTGACTTGGTGTCAATATCAAAACTGTATTTACTCTTCAATTCCTGAGCTGCGTTTTCATAAAAATTATTTCTTACATAATCCTGCTGCAGCTTTAGAAAGCTTGATTTATCTGCGTTGGCAATTCTAGTCCAGGCATTATCAAAATTTGATCCAAACTCCCCGCCATCAGCATGCTTTGCATCTATTAAAACCTGATAATACTGTGGACTGGAATTCTTTGACCATTCTAAAAAAGAGTTAAGAGATCCCATTTTAGAAGAAAACTGCCATGCTCCGTAAGACTTGCCGCCGGGGTCGCCGGGATTGTCCGAAATGTCACCCGGATTTCCATTGGATTCGTACCTGGCAGAAAGAATCCCAAGATTATCAGAATTATTATTCACGACATTCTGGGAAGAGGATGGTTGTCTATCCATGGCATAGAAATACCTTGTTCCCAAATTTAATTTACTTACTAAATCCAGTGCATTTCCTACATTTGATGCTCCATTTTGAGAAATCAAGGATTCTTGTTGAGTATCCAGTAATGTACCTAATATCTGGGACATATCAGAACTGTCAAGTGTGCTGTTATCTCCTTCCGAAAAAGCAGATTCCGAAACATCATATGGACTGGAACTCATGCTTTTTTCAAGCATAAGCTCATAAACCTGCTGAAAGACTTTTTCGGCAACTTTGGCTTCAGCGTTTGACTGATTTGAGGCACTGCTGTATAAAGTACCGTCATTACTGACAGAAGTTAATGACATAGAATTTATTTTTGTAGTTGTCATTTTACATCCCCCTAGGGAAATTTGTATAATTATATTCTTTATAATCAAATTATAACATAAAAACAACAGATAACAAATAAAAAGCGAATTTTTTATTCCATTATTCAAGGATAACCAAAAGAGAATGTGGGATACTAAATAGCAGGTACTTAATCTGCTTAGCCTGCATTATTAATAAGTATTTGAAATCTTCCATGTAGGCTTTATTCTCTTGAGAGTATTTCATAGGGGAGGTATAAAATGGATACAAAGCGTGCGAAAGAAATTTTAAACAACAAAGGTGAAACTATTCAGGTTCTGTATCAGGGTTCGCCGGTATGGCTGGAATCTATAAATGAAAATAATACAGCTATAGTTTCATTCATAGAGAACCAAAGGAAGGAAGAGGTTCCTGTATATAAACTGGTTGAAAATGAAGGTGCACAATAAAAAAAGCGGACTGACGGCAGGTTAGCCATAGGTCCACTTTTTTATTCACATTAGTTACATAAGATGGCAACTAAGCCAATAAGTCCTCTGCCTTACATCTTAAACTTTCTATCTTTTTTTCGATGTCTGTATCTTCAGAATCGTATAATATCTTTACATCTTTGAAGAACTTTAAGTAATTATCCTGTTTTTCTTTACTGATTGCAAACTTATCTGCAATCTTATTTAATATGTCTATTTCCCCTTCTGCAAAATCTCCATCTACCAGAGCCAGGCCAAGAAGCTCAAAGTATACTATATTTTGAATTCTTTTCTCTGAAGGGCTTAACGCCGAAAGGGCTTCACCCAGGCTCATAAATCTAATTATTTCCTCATTCAGGCCCAGCTCTTCAATATACTCCTCTATTAGCTTGTCCTCTTCATATGCAAAAACACTATCAACAACGGTAAGGCTCTTTACCAAACCCAGGAAAGCAATTGCTTCCTTCTTATTAAGTTCATTGATAAACATATACATCCCTCCTGTTATCTTTCAAATACTATTTTACTATATTTTATCATTTAAGTAAATTGTTGCTTTGCAAAAGCTGTATATAGTTGACAATAGATTAAATTAACACATATTTAATCATTACTATAACTATTTTTGAGAATATATTACTCAAAATGTCTCACGGACAGCTTTAGTGCTTCCTCACCAATGATTCTGATCCCCTTTTCAATATCCTCCAAGGTGGTTCTAGAAAAACCAACCCGCAGTGTGTACAAATCAGTAGAATCAACATAAAAAATGTCACCAGGTGTAAAAATGACACCTCTCAAGGAGCATTTTTCAAGAAGTTTTCTTGAACAGATTCCCTTTAACCTTATGAATAAATATAAACCTCCATCTCCATAAACCCACTCATTAGGGATATATGTCTTAACTAAGGACTTGGTCAATTCATATTTCTCCTTATATATAGTTCTCACCCTTTTAATATACTTTTCAAAACTGCCGCTTTTTAGGTATTGATACAGTATCCCTTGATCCAGGAAAGAAGTATGAATATTCCTGCTGCGTTTTACACTTTCCAACAAATCGATAAGCCTGTTGTCTGCAAATATCCACCCAATCCTCATACCTGGAAAAAGTATTTTTGAAAAACTCCCGATGTAAACAATTGAATTATCAGCACCTCCCACAGCAGCTACTGGCGCAATGTGAGAACCTAAATGTTGAAGTTCCTCATTAAATCCATCTTCAATAACCGGAATTCCATAGTATTTAAATATTTCATAAATCTCTTTTCTTTTTTCAAAAGACATCACTATACCCGTGGGATTATGATAGGATGGTACTATATATGCTGCCTTGGCTTTATTTATTTTCAATGCACTATCAAGTTCCTTCAAATCCATTCCACTTTCTGTCATCCTAATTCCGAGGATTTTTAAACCATGAAGCTTCATAAGCTTTATTGCAGTATTATGGGTAGGATTCTCGCAAAGTATAGTATCGCCCTTTTCCATTAGAGATGAAAGTATCAGGTCAAAGCCCTCAGTAAAACCGTTAGTAATCAGAACGGACTTGTTTGAGGTATCCACGCCTTTCCTGTGCATGTATTCCATTATCCACTGAATGAGCGGTCTATATCCCCGGGCATAACCATAGTTTAGTATTTTTTCCCCTTCCACTGATATCAAGTACTGGAAGGATCTCTTAACCTCGTCCATATCGAAAAGTTTTTCATCAGGAGCTATTGATTTGAAGGATATCATGCCTTTCCTGTATAATAGCTCATGTTTCATTATGTCGAGAGATTCAGCCTCCAGCGCATATTGGCTTACCTTACCGCTCCAATCAACCTTCCAATCACATTTAGTAGTAACAGAGGTTTCAGATACAAATGTTCCTTTTCCATTTATAGTGTAAATATAATTTTTCTCCTCCAGTTTTTGAAAAGCATTTATAACCGTCACACGGGACACTTTTAAAATAGCTGCCAGTTCTCTGCTCGAAGGCAGTTTGCTTCCTGAAGGCAGCATTCCAGTCAATATCATTTCCTTTACTCTGTTATATATTTGAAGGTAGTACGGTTCTCCCTGGTCCTGTAATTCTATATCAAAAAACATATATTTACTCCTATATCATTTAGTATATATTTTATTAAAATGCAAAATACCCGCAAGAACTATCATCAAATTTGACATTCTTACGGGTATAGGATCCTTTGCCTTTTTTACTTTTGTGAATCCCAGTACCTCTGGAAATCTCACTTGTTGTAAACTTTCTACTGTTTAATGCTAGTTTATTAAC
>JAUZPH010000570.1 GCA_030706065.1 Bacillota bacterium
CCTCTTCGAAGGAAGTGTAGGCAGGACGGATTTTCCGGGAGCGGATCACGATACTCTGATAAACAGCATAAAGACGAAGTTAATGGGACTCCCTGAGGACACTATAGTTCTTCCGGGACATGGCGGGGAAACCACCATCGGTGATGAGAAAAGATATAACCCATATCTGTGAAATCCATTTGAAAGGCAGTTAGATAGCTGCTTTCCAGTAGGATTTTCACTTTCTATCAATAAATTAGGCTCTCTTTAATGATAGCGTTGATAGTTTAAGCATGTTAATTGACAGTGGACATTTGACAATTGACAATTAATGTTGAAATTCAACAAAGCTGAATTTCCTTAATAAAATTTTAAGATTTTTATTAGTTTAACTAATAAAAATCATCATTAATTGTCCATTGTCCATTCTCAATTGTCAATTTTACACAATAGTGTGGTTTTCAATGTTATTCTTTAACTTAGCCATAAATTAAACTAATCAGGAGAAGAAATGAATATCAACTTTCAAATTGACAACGAAAAATTCAGGTATGATGCATACCAGATTGTTAAGATATTTTATCCATATGATGAAATAACCTTCGGAAAAGATAATCCTGATTACCGGATTGGTATAAGGGATGACAAAATCAGCATAGTACATGCCGATGCATATTGGGAATATCCTTTGAATGAGAATAAAAGTATAAAGGAACAGCTGAAAACAGCTGTTTATCAGTATTTCTCAGGGATCCTTGGTATTAACCATCCCTGGGGAACCCTGGTCGGGATACGCCCTACAAAAATTGCTGCCTTACTGATAGAGCAGGGATTAAATAAAGAAGAGATAATTAGTTTCTATAATGAACATTATTTGACTTCAGAGGAAAAGGCTTTACTCTGTATTGAAGTAGCACAAAATGAAAAGAAATTTCTAAAGCAAGACAGGGATAAGATAAGTATTTATGTAGGGATGCCCTTTTGCCCTACAAGGTGCGCCTATTGTTCCTTTGCCTCAAATTCAATTGCCGGCAGGGGTAAGCTTGTACAGTCTTATCTGGAGGCACTGAAATATGAAATAGACAATATGTCTCAGTATCTAAATGAGAAAGGCATATGTGTTCAAAATATATATTTTGGCGGCGGAACGCCTACCTCAGTGAGCAGCGAAGAATTTAAAGACCTTATGGAGAAAATCCATGATGCATTTATGACTGATAATGATATAGTAGAGTTTACTGTAGAAGCCGGAAGGCCGGACAGTATAAACGAAGAGAAGCTCTCAGCCATGCTTGAATTTGGGGTTACCCGGATAAGTATAAATCCCCAGAGTATGAATGATGAAACCCTGAAAAAGATAGGCCGTATCCATACCGTAGAGGATGTAAGAGAAAAATTTCACCTGGCAAGGAGTATGGGTTTTAAAAATATCAATATGGACATTATTGTTGGACTTCCGGGAGAGGGCATTGCCGAGGTTGAAAATACCTGCAGGGAAATTCTCAAATTGGAGCCGGAAAGCATCACTGTACACGGGATGTCCATAAAAAGGGCTTCAAGGCTTCATGAAATGCTGTTAAATAATGAATATACTACCGGTGGCCTGGGAATAGCTGAACTGAACAGTATGTTTGATATGACGAGAGATACGGCAGAAAGTCTTGATATGGTACCGTACTACCTGTACAGGCAGAAGAACATGATAGGAAGTATGGAGAATATAGGCTATGCCAGGAAGGGCTATGAATGTGCCTATAATGTGAAGATAATGGAGGAAAACCAGGTCATAGTGGCACTGGGTGCCGATGCAGTGACAAAGGTTGTGTTTCCCGAAGAGAACAGAATTGAAAGATATGCAAATCTAAAGGAAGTCAGCGAATACGTCACCAGAATTAATGAGCAAATCAATGGTAAAATAGAACTTTTAAACACATTATATGGAGATTGACAATTGACATTTGATAATTGACATTCATTCAACATTAAGGAGGTTAAATTATGATACAGGCACCTAAGGGTACAAAGGATGTACTCCCTCAGGAGTCCTACAAGTGGCACTTCATAGAGGGCAGGTTAAAGAAAATAGCCGAAGAATACGGCTGCAGGGAAATCAGGACTCCGGCTTTTGAATCTACTGAACTATTTGTTAGAGGAGTAGGTGAAACAACGGATGTTGTCCAGAAGGAAATGTATACCTTTGAGGACAAGGGTAAGAGAAGCGTAACGTTGAAGCCGGAAGGTACTGCTCCGGCAGTAAGAGCCTTCATTGAAAGCAGCTTGTACAGTGAGGCTCAGCCTACAAAGCTGTTTTACTTTACACCGGTATTCCGTTATGAAAATGTGCAGAAAGGAAGGCTCAGAGAACACCATCAGTTTGGGGTGGAAATTTTTGGTGCACCTTCGCCGTCAGTGGATGCCGAGGTGATAAGCATTGCCATGAGAGCCTTTTCTGAATTCGGTATAAGTAACTTAAAGCTGCATATAAACAGCATCGGCTGTCCTGAATGCAGAAAAGTATACAATGAAGCACTGAAGGATTTCCTAAAAGGCAATCTTGAAAACCTTTGTCCTACCTGCAACAGCAGATACGAGAGAAATCCTATGAGAATACTGGACTGCAAGGAAGACAAGTGCAAGGCTATAACCAAGTCCGCACCGGTTATATTGGATTATATATGTGATGACTGCAAAAATCACATGGAAAAGCTAAAGGGCTACCTTGAGGCTATGGGAATTTCCTATGAGGTAGATCCGTATATCGTCCGCGGCCTGGATTATTACAGCAAAACCGTATTTGAAATAATCAACAACAATATTACCGTATGCGGCGGCGGAAGATATGACTACCTCATCGAACAAGTAGGTGGACCCTCTATGCCTGCAGTGGGCTTTGGAATGGGACTGGAACGACTTATAATGAC
>JAUZPH010000571.1 GCA_030706065.1 Bacillota bacterium
AAAGCTTTCGCTATACCGCGCGTGGCTCGCCACGAGCGGCCCGCGAAAGAGAATGGCTATGTTTTTCACATTCTCCTATAGTTCACTATATTGAGTTGGAGATACCCCTACAATTTTCTTGAATACACTGCTGAAGTACTTGTAATCACTATACCCTACCATATCTGATACCTCGTAAACCTTATATAGATTATTGGATAACAATGCTTTAGCTTTTTCTACCCGTATCTTATTTAAATAATCCGTAAAACTCTCTTTTCTTATCTTCTTGAAGATATGACTGAAATAGTTAGGACTCAGGTATACAGCTTCTGCTACCTTCTGAGCGGAAAGCTCCTCATAATAGTGCTGTTCAATGTATACCAGTGCCTTTTTTATTACGTTACTATAAGTATCTCCTTTATTTTCTTTAATATACTCTGAAACTTTGTCAGTGAAAGTGTAAATCCAGTGCATCAGGTCGTCCCCGCTTGCCGAGTTAAACAACTCTATAAAGGATTTCAAGTATTCTTCCCGGAATTTATCTGCATGTTTCAGGCCATCCTCCTCTAAAGCATGTAAAACTGAGCTTGTAATATCCATATACAGCTTGTGATATTGATCATCTCTTAAATCCTGCTCCGTTAATTTATCTGAAATCTTATTTAATGAGGAAATTGCAATATCACGGCTTGCTGATCGAATTGCCGTAATATATAGTCCGAGCTCCGCTTCAATATTCTTTTTTGCCTTAATATACGATAAGTCTTCAAAGACCTCTTCTGTAAAAGTCTGTGCCAATCTTGTTACTACTTTCTGCAACTCTTCTGCATTAATCGGTTTCAAAATATAGTCTGAAGCGCCATATTTTATTGCCTGCTGTGCATAGGAAAACTCATCATAGCCGCTCAGCATAACTACCTTTATCTTTGGATTCTCTTCTCTTATAGTCTTCAGAAGCTGTATTCCATCCATTTTGGGCATACGTATATCAGTTAAAACAATGTGAGGTTTCTTATCCTTTATAATTTCAAGTGCTGCCTGCCCATTCGGTGCTGTTCCGACAACTTCTACCCCCATATCGTTCCAGGGCATTGTGCCAGCCAAACCTTCCCGAATCATTTTTTCATCATCAACAATAACTAATTTAATCAGCTTCCTCACCACCTATCTTTTCTGATACTTTTGGAATTCTGATTTCTACTCTTGTCCCTTTCCCCTTTTGGCTGTCTATTTTAATGCCATACTTTTCACCAAAATATAGCTTGATTCTCTCATTTACATTCTTCAGTCCGAACCCTTTCTTGGCTTGAAAATCTCCCTGGAATATTTCCTTGATTGTCTCTTCATCCATTCCCACTCCATTATCAGAAACTACCAGTACAATTTCTTTTCCTTCAGCTCTGCCGGTAATTCGTACACGTCCCTCCCCCTCCAGATCTGCTATTCCGTGAATCAAAGCATTTTCTACAAGAGGCTGGAGTATCACTTTAATGGTGCTGTATTCGTCTAAGGATCTGTCCACATCAATTTCTATCTGCGGTACCTCATCATATCTCATTTTCTGAATAATAAGATAATTTTCCAAATGTTCCAATTCCTTTTTCACGGTAGTTATTTCACTCCCTCGATTTAACCCTAACCTGAAAAGCTTCGCCAGCGCATTAATTATTTCTCCGGTTTTTGGAGCTTTCTCCATCCTGGATGTCCAGTATATAACGTCCAGAGTATTATATAGAAAATGAGGATTAATCTGAGATTGAAGCGCCCTGAGTTCTGCTTCCTTTCTGCTGATTTGATTTTTATAAACATCCTCTATCAAAGTTCTAAGTTCAGCTGTCATGCTGTTAAAGCTGCGGCCAAGAGCAGCAATTTCATCCTTTCTCTTTATATCAAAGACCACATCCAACTCACCTTCTTCAACCATTTTCATTAATACTGTCAGTTTTTTAATAGGTTGTGTGATTTTCAATGATATGATGTATGAAAGAATAAGCGCAATAACAGATCCGATTATTATAAGCAATAAATTTAATCTGCGTGCAACTTCAGCCTCGTTTATCAACTCTTTAAAGGGTACCATGCCAATAATAACCAAGTTTAATTCTCTTGAAGTATAATATGTTATGAGAGTATCTACCCCATTAATTTTCTCACGATAATAACCTTCATTACTTGCAAAAGCATTCTCAAAATAAGGTTCATCTTTTATATAATGCGAAATTTCACTCTTATCAGAATGAGACACTACGTATCCATCCTTATTAGCTACAAATATGTGGCCTGTACTTCCTAATTTTATATCCTTGTATATCTTGCTTATTTCATTTTCATTCAGATCAATTCTTAGAATACCCAGCTTCCTGGCAAAATTATTAATATCATTTATTTGGCGATAAAAGGATATTACATATTGACTCCCCATGGGCGGATAATATCTTTTGTACGTTGGTGTTATTACGAAACTTCCGTCCTTTGGCAGCATTTTTTCATAATCAGACATATTAACCCCGCCCAAGTTTATTGACGGACCTGCAGTTTCAAAATTAAGACCGTTCTCCCCATAAACATTTATCGCTGAGATATAAGTTTTTGAATTAGTTAAGTTTGCAAATTCTTCATTAAGTTTTAAAAGAGTATCACTTATTTTATCCGTTTCATCCTTTTGAAGCTTAGTATAATTTCTTATATTGTTGTTAGAAACCACAAACAAGGATATGTCTTTTATATCTCCCAGTATATAATCAAAATTTTTGTCTATTTGCTTCATATTTTCTACTGTAGATTCACTAACCCTAAGTTCTACCGCCCGCTTGTTACTCCTATAGGATATACTTCCGACAGCGGTCAGTATGATTACGATTACCAAAGTAATATATAAGGTAAGTTCATATTTCAGACTTCTCATTCTTCATCACC
>JAUZPH010000572.1 GCA_030706065.1 Bacillota bacterium
CGTGTCAGCAATTTTTATGCGAAAAATGTACTCGGAGAAAACAAAAACAACATTATAGTAGATGCAGGAGCTGAGATAAGCTCCGCAGGGCACCGCTTGAAATATTTCAGTCCTACCGCAAGGATCTTTCATACCGAGGGACACATACAGTACTCCTGCAACTGTGAAGATTTTACCTATTATAACTTTGGCCGAAGAATGTGCAGCCATATCACAGCACTTATGTATAAGTATATTAATGAGCATCAGTCCGGCATTGCCGAGCAGGAGGCATATATTGCTGCAGATTTACTGGTAGATAGATTGAAGGGGGTCAATTCCTCTATCGCTTCGGTAAAAAGGGAGCTGAAGCTTGAGATAAACCTGTTTGTCAGCAGCATAGGACATGGTATGTCCCATGTAGAACTGAAGGTTGGCCTGGAAAAGACCTATGTTGTAAAAAATATGAAGAACTTCCTAATGGCTTTTGAAGAGGGCAGCTGCATGGAGTTTGGAAAGAACTACAGCTATGACCCGGAGCTGCAGGAATTTAATAACTCCGATAAGGAAGTTCTAGGCCTTCTATGTGAAATCAGTGATTTTGATGACTCTATCGGAAGCATTCAAGGCTATTGGGTGAATACCGGACTCTTGAAGGGGAAGACAGTAGTTCTTGCTGAAAAACAGCTTGTAAGGTTTTTGGAAAAGGTCGGGGAGAGAAGGATAAATGTCATCATAGATGGGAATGAGTACAAAGCTGCGGCGGTGCTCAAGGAAGATTTACCCCTGGACTTTGAAGTGAATATGGAAGGGGATAAGATACTCTTTGCACCTTCCGGTAAAGCTCCTGCGGCCCTGAACAGAAGCTATGAGATTTTCTGGTATGAAGGAAATATATACCTGCCGCCAAAGGAACAGGCAAGGATGTATGAACCCATTGACAAGGCCTTAAAAGTAAATTCGAAAGGCGTTATACAGTTCAGGAAAAGCGAAGGCGAGAAAATAGGTGCTTACCTGATACCTGCTTTAAGAAAGGTTTCAAAGGAAGTAAGGCTTAAGACGAGCATGGAGGAGCTTTTGCTGGAGGAACCGTTAAAGGTAAAAATTTACCTGGACCGTCAGGATGAGGCAGTAACTGGAAGTATTGAGCTCTATTATGGAGATATAATCATAAATCCTGCAGATGGGAGGGCTCCTGAAACCGGGGGCAGGATTCTTATCAGAGAAATAGAAAGAGAAGAGGCCGCCGTCAGCATTCTCAAGAGCTTTAATTTTCAGGAGGAAAGAAGTAACTATATTCTCAAGGAGGAGAAGGATATCATCACTTTCATCTCTGAAGGAATCGGCAAGCTTCAGGACATTGGAGAAGTATATTATTCAGAGGCCTTCAGGAATATTAAGCTGCATAAAAAGGCTTCTGTAAAGGCGGGAGTACGGGTTAACGACCAGAATCTGCTGGAGTTTGATTTCGAACTTACAGGAGTGGGCAGGGAGGAATTAAGAACCCTTTTTGAAGCTGTGCGGGAAAAGAGAAAGTATTACAGGCTGAAAAGCGGTGATTTCCTGTCTCTTGAGGATGAGACGCTGAAGGACTTTGTGCAGATGATAGACCACCTTGGTATCAAAGATAAGGAAATCTCTGAAGAAACCATAGTGCTATCCAAATATAATGCCCTGTACATGGATGAAAAGATAAAAGATAAGAACCTGGATTTCATAAAGAGAAGCAAAAACTTCAGGGAGCTGTCAAATAACATTAAGGACATAAAGGATATGGAATACCCCGTGCCGCAGGGGTTGGAAGCCGTTATGAGGAATTATCAGCTGACGGGCTATAAGTGGTTTAAGGCTCTGGCGGACTGCGGCTTTGGAGGAATACTGGCAGATGAGATGGGCCTCGGTAAGACACTGCAGACCATAGCTTTCCTGGCTTCCGTCAAGGGGGAGGTTCCCTCCATAGTCATAGCTCCTACCTCACTGCTTTATAACTGGATGCTGGAGGTTGAGAAGTTTGCGCCGGATATGAAGGTGGTTGTAATCTCCGGAAATAAGAAGCAGAGGGAAGAGCAAAGGACTCACCTCCCGGAAGCCGATATTGTTATTACCTCCTATCCGCTCATAAGAACGGATATAGATGAATACAAGGATATAAAGTTTAAATACTGCATAATCGATGAAGCGCAAAATATAAAAAACCCTAATTCCCAGAATGCCGCTTCCGTTAAAAGTATAAAGGCGGATGGATACTTTGCTCTCACCGGAACGCCGATAGAAAATTCCCTCACAGAGCTGTGGTCCATTTTTGACTTTATTATGCCGGGTTATCTGTTGTCCCACAACAAGTTCAAAAAGGTATATGAAAGCCCTATCATAGAAAGAAATGATAAAGGCGCCCTGGAAGAGCTTCTTCGGCATGTAAGACCCTTTATATTGAGGAGGCTGAAAAAGGATGTAGCACTGGAACTGCCGCCAAAGATAGAACAGATGCTCATAGTGGAGATGACGGAGGACCAGAAAAGGCTGTATGCGGCCTACCTCCAGCAGGCCAGGGAAGATATGGAGCAGGATATAAGGGATGTGGGCATCGGAAGGAGCAGGATAAAGGTTCTGGCGGCTCTGACCAGACTGCGTCAGATATGCTGTGACCCCTCCGTATTCCTGGAAGACTACCATGGAGACAGCGGAAAGCTTCAGGCCCTGGAGGAACTGCTGGAAGAGACTGTTGACAACGGGCACAAGGTGCTTTTATTTTCACAATTTACCTCTGCTTTAAAAAATATAAGCAGGAGATTAGGGGATATGAACATTGACCATATGTACCTGGATGGACAGGTAAAAAGCGAAGAACGAATGGCCATGGTAAAGGAATTTAATGAAGGTGACAAGTCCGTTTTTCTCATATCCTTAAA
>JAUZPH010000573.1 GCA_030706065.1 Bacillota bacterium
TTGATTCTACTGGCTTTACCTTCAATATGTAAATGGCAGGGGTACTGGGACTCGAACCCGGACCAACGGTTTTGGAGACCGCTACTCTGCCAATTGAGCTATACCCCTGTGTGACATAGATTATTATATCTGATTGTACTTAAAAAAGCAACACTTTTTTAAGACACCTTTTTTACTTTCACATTTTATATTGAGGTGCAGCTGAAGTGACCTTTACGTGGCAGGTGAGGGTAATAGAGACAAGGAAATGTAATTATCATTCAGCAGCGTCGTATAATCCTTATTGGGATTATACTTTTCTATCTTTATTGTCTTCATATTATAAGTCCCAATCAGGGATTCATACCCGGTTAAACTTGCCTCAACATCATACGCAAGTACGAATTGACCCGAATCGGATTTCCTTTTGTCCAATTCACTGAGCACCTCTGAAATATCCATGCTCTCAATATTTAATGTTTGTATATTCCTGAATTTAAAGAAATAGTCCAAGCTGTCATCCAATGTTATGAAGGTATATTTCTTATATTTTTCAGTATCCCCCGAAAACTTCTTATTTAAATCATCAAGCTTTTTAACAACCTGCTGAAAGTTATCCTCATAATAACTCCTGTTCTTGGGGTCCTTTTCTTCAATGGCATTCTTTATATTGGAGAGAGCTATTTCGTAGTAATTCGAATCCATCCAGTAATAGGGGTTATCCTTAATTTCCGTATCCCCATATTTCCTCGGTACTTCCAATCCCAGCGATTTGATGCCTCTTGAACAATCTACTATGGAAAGCCCGCCTTTTTTAAGCTTATCAACAAAATCATCCACCCAGGGTTCGAATCCTCCGCCAAAATATATGAACAGGTCCTTGCCGGCTATATTATTTAAGGAATCCTCGGTGTATTCAAACTTCCACTGATCATTCTCATCAACCATCATATACTCTACATCATGGTGGTCCTTTACAATATCCCTAACCATATAGTAGAGAAGCTTATTTGTTGTCTCTATTCTCAAGTATGTCTCAGCTTCTATTTTCTGCTGAACCTTGATCGGTGTCTGGGGCTGAGTTTTCTCCCCTTGACAACCTGTAAGGAAAATCAAAAGGAATAATGCCAAACAGATAATCCTCTTCAATAACATCACCTCTTTCAGCGCACTATTCACTCATCTATTATAGAACAAAAAAAATAAAACTGCAAACAATCTTCCCCCATACTACATGGGTCCTTTTCTTTTTCCCTATTTTAATATAGAATAACATTATATTGTTTTATATACACTAATATGATGGAATTAAGTAGAAAATACCGGAGGTTTATTGTAATATGGAACTAACTATCAGCAATATAGATGAAACCCTTGCTCTCGGAAGGCAGATAGGCGAGAGGGCTAATGCAGGGGATATAATATGCCTTAATGGGGATTTAGGTGCCGGGAAAACTCATTTTACAAAGGGGATTGCCCTTGGCCTGGGAGTAAAAGATGATATCACCAGTCCTACTTTCACAATAGTCAATGAATATGACAGCGGAAGGCTTAAGCTCAATCACTTTGATGTTTACCGCGTCAATGACCCTGATGAAATTGAGGCTATAGGCTTCGATGAATATATTTTCAGCAGGGCAGTGAACGTCATTGAATGGGCCAATTACATAGATGTACTGATTCCTGAAGAATCTCTAAAAATCAATATTACCAAGCTGCCTGAAAAGGGAGAAAATTTCAGAAGGATTGTTATAAATTATTCCGATGAGAGATATGCTTATATAAAGGAGATAAGAATATGAGAGTACTAAGTATCGATACCGCAACAGAAGCTGCCAGCTGTGCTGTTATAGAGGATGAAAGACTACTTGGGGAAATAACCTTCAATTTTGAAAAGCAGCATTCCGTTATCCTTATGACCTCTGTAGACAGCCTGCTTTCATCTCTTCATATAGATATTTCTTCAATTGACGGGTTTGTATCCTCCAAAGGCCCCGGCTCTTTTACCGGCCTCAGAATTGGAATGTCTACAATAAAAGGATTGTGTTTTGGGTCGCAAAAGCCCTTCATCTCCGTTTCCACTCTGGATGCCCTGGCATATAATTTGGCGTACAGCGGAGGTATAATATGTCCAATATTGGACGCACTCAGGAATAATGTCTATACAGCACTGTATAAGTTCAAAGGTGAGGAACTGGTACGTGTGTCTGATTATATGGTTATTTCTATTGATGAGCTTGTCAGTACCCTCAGCCAGGAAGAAAAAGTCTGCTTTATAGGTGACGGTACCGCCAAGTTTAAAAACATCCTTAAGGAAAGTATCCCCGGCAGCTGTTTTGCTCCGGCACATCTTAACCTGGCGAGAGCCTCAGCCCTTGGAGAACTGGGATTGAAACTTCTAAAGGACGGCCTCTCAGAGGATTTAAATACCAGCACTCCCATATATCTGAGGAAGTCTCAGGCAGAAAGGGAATATGATAAGAAGATGGGGTTGGTTGACAATGAATAGTGTAGAGGTAGTCCCTATTGAGGATAAACATATAGACGGTATTTTGAATGTCAGTATGCTTAGCTTTCCCATTACCTGGAGCAGGGAATCCTTCGAAAATGAGCTGTCCAACAAATACGCCAGATATTTTACGGCAGTAAAAGATGATGTAGTTGTAGGTTTCGGTGGAATGTGGATAATCATTGATGAAGCCCATATAACAAATATCGCAGTTCATCCCGAGTTCAGGGGCTGCGGCATAGGTAATCAGATTATGGAGTCACTTATAAGTCTTTGCGGCCTTGAGAATATATGTGGAATGACGCTGGAAGTAAGAAGCTCCAATTACAAGGCACAAAATCTTTACAAGAAATATGGCTTTGTTCAGGAGGGATTAAGAAA
>JAUZPH010000574.1 GCA_030706065.1 Bacillota bacterium
GCTTCCTTTGTTGCATTTATCTTGTTCATTCTTATGACAGCTACTATTTCCTTCATCGCCATCCCTCCTACAGCCCTTTTGTGTTAGAGCTTATGGTGTATGCCTCCAGCACCTCGGTTATGAATATCTTTCCATCTCCAAAGGCGCCCTTTTCTCCGCTTTTGGCATTTTTCATTACTATATTTATCACATCATCCTTGTTAGCCTCATTTACTACAAGCATCAGCATGCTTTTCGGAATTTCATCATAGTAGATATCTCCTACTTTAACTCCTCTCTGTTTTCCTCTTCCGACTACGTCCAACTTAGTAATTGCAGGAAAACCTCCATCTGACAGTTCTGAAAGTATTAAATCCGTCTTTTCCGGTCGGACAATGGCTCTTATCATCAACATAGGCTTGCAACCTCCTACAAAATTTTGATATAATTTATTTAAATTCAGCGCTTATTTACATAAGTCTTGTATAAAGATAGGTATAGCCAGTATGAGCTGTCTCTATTTTTATAACACCGGGTACACCTCGTTCCGCCAAGTTCGCTGGTGTATCCTCTTTATTTTTTGATAACTTCATACCTGCTTCCCACCCCTCCTGATATTTTGTTTAAACATCCATTAGACCATACTGCATCAGTATTTCCTCCAGCCTGTCCGTTGTCATCGGCTTGGGTATTACAAACATATCATTTTCATTTATCGCCTTTGCCAGGGTCCTGTACTCTTCTGCCTGTGCAGCCTCAGGCGAATAATCTATCACTGTTTTCTTATTTATCTCTGCCCTCTGTACCTGATTGTCACGGGGAACAAAGTGGATGAGCTGGCTTCCCAACTCCTTTGCGAATGCCTCCAGCAGTTCCTTTTCATTGTTGACCTTTCTGCTGTTGCATATTATTCCACCAAGTCTGACACCGCCGGAGTTGGCGTATTTCTGCACGCCTTTTGCAATATTATTAGCGGCATACATTGCCATCATCTCTCCGCTGGCAACAATATATATCTCCTTTGCCTTGCCCTCCCGTATAGGCATTGCAAAGCCTCCGCATACTACGTCCCCAAGTACGTCATAGAATACATAATCAAGATCGGCCTCATAGGCTCCCAGGTTTTCCAGCATGTTTATCGAGGTTATGATACCCCTGCCTGCACAGCCCACTCCAGGCTCCGGGCCGCCGGATTCTACACATCTTATACCTCCAAAGCCGATTTTCATTATATCCTCCAGTTCTATATCCTCGCCTTCATCCCTCAGGGTATCCAAAACAGTTCTTTGCGCAAGGCCGCCTAAAAGCAGTCTTGTAGAGTCCGCCTTCGGATCACAGCCTACTACCATTATTTTTTTGCCAAGCTCCGCCAGTCCCGCTGTCAAATTCTGAGTTGTCGTTGACTTTCCTATTCCGCCTTTTCCGTAAATCGCCACCTGTCTCATAAATCATTCCTCCCTCAATAAATTTCAACACCATTATTTCAGTTGAATGTTGTTACATAGAATATAGCATATCCTTGGCGTCAGATTGCCAAATTATCAATTTACTCATCACTTTTATCAGAATATAACAATTGCAACCTTTACATTTTGCTATTTACCTATTGAAAAGGAGTAAATCAACCCATATTTTAGCAAATCATTATTTGCATATTTTTACATAGTTCATTAAGTACTTCATAGCACGTCCTGCCAGATGCCTAATAGCGCAAAAAAGCAGACATGGTTTTCTCATTGCCATGTCTGCTGTAAGCAGACTGTACCTTAGCCTGCCAATTATAAATCAACCTGAGGATTTCCGCTGCCCGCAGCGCCAATCTCACAAAGCTGCCTGAGTGCCTCCGCAAATAATTCATAGAGTTCCTTCAGAAGATCAATGTCTCTGATGACCCCCGGTACCCTGAAGTAAAGTTCATCTACGCCTTCTGGGAAGTGATTTTTGAAGAAGCCCTCATCATCCTTCACCTCCAGGTGAAACCTGGGCTGCCCCTCTATCAGATGTCTTATCTTCTCGTCGGATAAGAGTTGTCTTACCTTTTCCTCATCATTCCCCTTTAATATAAAGTCTTCATCAAATTCCGGGTAGCCTATTTCTATATCCTGCATACCGAGCAGTTTTCCCAGATCACTGAATAGCCCCCTTCTGTAGATGCAAAAATAGAAATCGGCAAGATTGACAAAAGGAGCTCTGATTCTCGTATATGTAGTGCTTGATCTTCCATTGGACACCGTATAAGTGTCAAGTACTATAATCCAATTGTCGACATGAGCCTGCACCCCGCTCCCTGACCAGAACCCCTCAACATATTCCGCATTTATTTCCCTGCTGAGCTGTTCCCACACTTCTCTTTTACTTGGCCCGAACAATCCCATCAAAATCCCTCCAATCATTGAACTTTATGTAATAATTATCCCATGTAATCCCCTTCCATACAAGCCAATTTAAACGATATACAATTCAATTAGAAAGTCAAACTTGAAAATACGAATAAAATGGATTAAATGATATGTAGCAACAGCTACATTGAAAAATCAGCCCTATTTCGTATTGTAAACGAGAAATATAATCATTGACTTAATTTTCTGAATATTGTATTATAATAACATAAACAAATCACTTACAACCAATAAAGAAATGAAAGAGGTGATTCCACCAAAATACTAACAAACTTCCACAAAATGTATCAAACCTTATTAATACTGCATCGAGAGGGGGTTTTAGTGTTACATTTACCCGTAATGATGAAGAAAAAGCTAACATATCAATTGTAATTATGAAGGGAGTGTTGCCAAAACTTGCAAATTAGTGTACCACCACATATAAAAGGAAGCTAGGATAAATTCTTTCCTTACCTAGAAAGATATCCTGGCTTCTTTATTTTTCCTTA
>JAUZPH010000575.1 GCA_030706065.1 Bacillota bacterium
AACTGCAGCTCCAACGCCATGAAGTCCTCCTGAGGTCTTATAATTTTTATTGTCAAATTTGCCGCCGGTATGAAGCTCCGTAAAGACCATCTCGACTCCGGACTTTTTCTTTATCGGGTGTATTCCCGTCGGGATTCCTCTACCGTTGTCAATTACAGTTACGCTTCTGTCACTGTTCAGTATCACCGTAGCCTTGTCCCCAAAACCATTTGATATTTCATCAATGGCATTGTCTAGTATCTCCCAGATACAGTGATGAAGCCCCTTGCTCCCGGTAGACCCTATGTACATTCCTGGCCTCACCCTTACAGGTTCCAGCTTTTCCAATGAAGTTAAGTCCGTGACGTCATAACTGCTCTTTGCTATTTCTTCAACACTCATCTAACTGCCCTCCGCTAATTAAAAAGTTTTTATACCACTGCTCCAAAGCACTGCTGTTTTCACCAATATCATCCTTATCCAAAACCAATCCGTAACTGTACTTTTTTATTTCATTCATATACATCGGGTCGTAGTACTTCAGCATCAAATCCTCTGCAACGGATTCAAAGTCCTCACTGCATATCGATCTCTTAAAGCCATCGATTCTCTCCGAGCTGATGTATCTTTTAAGGCATTCCAGACCTTCAAGAATTTCACTTTTGCTGGAACCATACCGGGTGTATTCTGTTATGATTATATTCTTTCTGTATTCCATGCTTCCTTCTACCAATACATGAATTCCTTTTTCCATGGATTTGAATATATAATCCGGAACTATTACATTGCCAATTCTTTTGCTTTCACCTTCAACAATTACAAGGTTGCTTTTTCTATTCTTAAGGCTTTCATAAATTATGGATTCAAAGGCCTTTTGGCTCCTCTGTCTGCCAAGTCCAACAGTTCCGAGCAGAGATCCTCTGTGATTGGCTGCATATTCCAAGTCCAAAATATCACAGCCTTTCTCTTCAAGATCCCGGAGCATCTGTGTCTTGCCGCAGCCGGTTTTTCCGTGAAGTACAACATATGCTATACCTTCATTAACTTTTGGAAGCTGCTCATTTATGAAGCTCCTGTAGCCTTTATATCCCCCACTTAGTTTGAAGGACTCCTCGCCGATAGAGTTTAAAAGCGCGCATATGGAACCGCTTCTCATGCCGCCACGTGCGCAAAAGAAAACAAGTTTCTTACTCTTATCCTTAAGTTTTGTGACCTCCATGAATATCTGCGGAAGCTTTTTACTTACTGCCTCTATGCCCATATACTTGGCTCTCTCAACACTTTCATTCACATAGACATACCCTATGGTATGCCTTTCCTCATCAGAGAACAACGGTATATTTACAGCACCTGGGATAGTGGCTTCCTCATATTCTCCCGGGCTTCTTACGTCTATAAAAAGGCACTCCCCCAAGGTGTCCCTGTAATCAATAGTTTTGTACATCTTTCCACCTTCATATGCAAATATATGTTTGTATATATTATAAAAGATATCATTACAGATTATTTTACCTTTGTCAAGAAACATTTATATTTTAACATGGACTCTTCAACAACACAAATAAAGATGCGGAAATTTAAACCTTAAGTATTCGCCTGAGAAAATATCGAATCTTCACCGATTTTTTCCGGATGTAAAATTTCATCATATTTTTTCAGCAATATATATCCAATCTTCACGGATTTTTATTGCTGACTGTTTAGAAGAAATTTTACATTCAAGCCAATAGATTAAAATATAAATTTCCGCATCTATATAGAATTCCATGTATATTTACCACAAATACTCAACTTTCATCTCTCTTTGCAAACTCGCCTTTTCCAAGAGCACAGGCGAGTCTTATAAGGTATCTGATTGATCTTTCTCCAATCTCACTTTCAATATGCATATCCCTTATAGCTTCCTTTGTCATCGCCAGTGCCTTCTCCTCTTTTGTCTTGTTATCATCATCTTTATAGGCGCTTTCAACAAAGTTCACGGAAGCTGCTGCAGCCCTGAGTATCTTTTTTACATTTATCTGATTTGCCTCATGATTTTCAAGCTGTGACAAAATAGTGTAAGTAATTCCATAGTAATCATTATTTCTGATTACTCCCTTTTCCTTGAGAAAATAGATGAAATACGCTATGCTGAGCACCATCAGCACTATAAGTACATATTCGATAATAAGCTCTGTCATCTCAGGCCTCTTTTATATTGCTATACTAACATTATATGCATAATGAAAGAAAATGCCATGCAATTTTCTGTTAATATGTACTTCGTCTTCTTATCTTCTTACGTTCCTCAAACGGCTACTCCCAATCCTGCCATACTTCCGGCTGATAGCCCACGGTAGCCTGTCTTCCATTGCGGACTATAGGAGTTTTGAAGAGTTTGGGATTATTCAGCAGTATTTCTTCTTTTACACTGGCGTTTCGTATATTCTCAAGATTTGATGACTTATATTCCTTCGCTGCAGTATTGATTAGATTGTTCAAGCCTACTGCGGCAGCAACGCTTTGCAATTCACCTTTGCTTAGTCCTTTGACTGCTAGGTCCACAAGCTGGTATTTTATCTTCCTTTCTTTGAAATAACGTTCCGCCTTTTGTGTATCGAAGCACTTTTTTCCACCAAAAACTTGAATATTCATAGCATCTCTCCCCTTGAAAATATAATAAAAAACAATTCATCATTAATGTTATCTCTTGAAAGGCTGATTTTGTCCGCAAAATTTATCAAATTCTTCTATTTCCATATGATGTACAGTAGTAATGCTAATTGACGGGATAGCGCTATGTAGCAAAAAAGTAGTAGCTATGTATAGGACAACCTCTTTACTTTTCAAGATTATATATAATTTTATATCCACTGCCCTCGGAAAGCCCGGAAGCCTCTAG
>JAUZPH010000576.1 GCA_030706065.1 Bacillota bacterium
ACCCTCTGGTATCTTCAGTGGCTCTGCAGGAAGATTTATCCGGATTATTACTACGAAGGAATGCTTTCAATGTATGGAATGCTTACCGGTAATATTAGCTCAGGAATGATGCTTTTAAGGGAGATTGACCCTTCCTTCAAGACACCTGCTGCCACTAATCTGCTGACAGGAAGCAGCGTCGCTATAGCCCTTGGAGCGCCTATGCTTATTTTCATCGGCCTGGCTCCACAGTCCGATTCAATGCTTTTACTGACCATAGTGTTTCTTGCAATTTATCTGGTACCGCTTGTATTATTTATACTTAAGGCTCAGCACAAACGAAAGGCTGACGATAATGATTCTACAGGCAGATAGATATACTGCAATATTAAAGGATTAAGTTAAAAGCTTTGGAACTGAATTAAATAACTGTATTATAAAATGGCTGTACCAGTTGATCCGGGATAGTCATTTTTTAAGGATGGGAACAAATTATTGATTGATAAACTCTTTGATTAAAAGTATGATTTATGAAATAGAGATAAATATGGAGGAGGATACATATGCAAAATTACACAACAAATAAAATTATGGAAGGTTTTTATAGTATAGAAGAAGGCTTTGTCCGCTGCTTTTTGATTGAGGGCCATAAGGAAGCTCTTCTTGTTGATACGGGTGTAGGCAGCGGTGATCTGAAAAAATATGTTGAAGAGATTACGAAGCTTCCGGTGACTGTAATTTTTACACATGCAGATGGTGACCATACAGCAAATGCAGCGCGGTTTGAGAGACGTCTTATGCACCCCTGCGAATTTGATTATTACAGGAGCAGGAATGAAAAGGCCGTATCAATGGAGCCGCTTTGGGAAGGCGATATCATCGATTTTGGCAGCTACAGGTTTGAGGTAATACTCATACCGGGTCATACACCGGGAAGCATTGCACTGCTTGAAAGGGAGAAACGCTTTCTGATAGGTGGGGACAGTATACAGATTGGAAGCATATTTATGTTTGGAAACGGCCGTAATTTTGAAGCCTACCGTGCAAGCATGAAAAAGCTTCAGGGCAGATTGAAGGAATTCGATACTGTATATGCCTCTCATAATGTGCTTTCCGTGGAAGCAGATACAATTAATACTCTATATACGGCAGCTGGAAAGGTAATGGAGAACAAGGTTTCAGGAAGGCCTGAAGAACGTTTCGATGGTAAAGTCAAGTGTTATGAAACAGACGGTGTGTCTTTTTATGCAGTATAGCTCGACAATGTACATACGGATTATATGTTAATATAGACAATAAGTGGCTGCCTATCCGGCAGCCACTTTTCTGTTTTTCTCTACAATGAAGTATTTTGCCTTTATAGGAGGCTTTGAAAAATTGCGTTACCAGCTTAAAAGCTCTTGACAGAGCAGATGTTACGTAATATATTTACTATATATGTAATATATTACGTATATAGGATTTCACAAATTTGGAGGTTTGGAATTTATGGACATTTTAGAAAAACAGAAGTATATTTTCGGCAGCATATTTCTGATTGCCAATAAGCTTCAAGTTATTGGAGACCAGTATATGGCCGTGGATGGTATGACAACAAAGCAGTGGTTTTTGACAGCCATGATTTCACAATTTGGAGAAAACCCTCCCACACTCAGCGAGGTGGCAGAACTTATGGGCAGCTCCAGGCAGAATGTTAAGCAGCTTGCCCTTAAACTTGAGGAAAAGGACTTCTTGAAAATTGAACAGGACAAACAGGATGCCAGGGCGCTGAGGTTGAAGCTCACTGAAAGAAGCCGGGAGTTTTGGGATAAACGAGAGGATAAGGATAACCAATTCATCAAGGATTTATTTGAGGATTTGAGCCACGAAGAAATTGACATAATATCCAAAGGGTTTGAGAAACTGTTTGAAAAGATTGAAAAAATGGGTAAGTCTTTTGATTAGTCAGAACATAGAAAACAAAGTGATTATTTTTTAGAGCTATAGGTAATATATTTCCTATAGCAGAAGGTAATTGAAGTAGGAGAATCTATGAGTGAAATGGATATTTTTGAAAAACAAAAATCAATAATATCAAAGCTTTTTTTACTTCCAAACAAATTCCAGACTGTCTGGGACCAGGTATTTGCAGGCGAGATGACCTTAAGGCAGTGGCTCCTGACTGCGGCGGTGGCACAGTGTGGGGATACGCCTCCCACACTGGGAAAAGCAGCGGAACTTATGGGAAGTTCACATCAAAATGTGAAGCAGCTTGCCTCGAAGCTTCAAAAGTGTGGTTTCTTAAGCATGGAGAAAGATGAAAAGGATATGAGAACAATCCGCCTGACTCTGACAGATAAAAGCCGAGTGTTTTGGGAACGAAGGCAGGAAGAAATCAGACTTTATTTTATTGAAATCTTTAGAGAATTAAGTGAAGAGGATATTGAATGGCTTTATGACTGCATAAACAAGCTCTATGAGAGGATTTCAAAAATAGAAAATGTAAGCACTAAATAGTTTTTGGAGGGAATATATTATGGAACAAAATAAATCTATGGATGCCGGCAGATCAGGAATTGTCATTGGACGTGGAAGACTTGCCGCTGTAATAGCCTTAGTGATGTCAATTCTTATCCTGTTTTCCTGCCTGGAAGGTATTTTTAATAAAAGTATTTACAATGATTTATTATCAGCTGGAACTATTACAAAATACTTATTGTCTGGGTCAAGGGCCCAGGATATAATTTTTATTCCCCTTACGCTGGTACTGGGCTTCCTGTGCATACTCTTCCTTAAACGTCCGGGTTATAAGATACTGATTACCATAATCGGGCTCTGCGGCAACTTTTTCTACGGTTACGGCCTTTATGCAATGCAGGGACAGTATACAAAAATC
>JAUZPH010000577.1 GCA_030706065.1 Bacillota bacterium
ATATACATTATAAGTAATTTTAGGAGCATAATTCATGTATATCAACGATTTCAGAGACTATAACGGAGATGATTGCATCATCTATGACCCTGGCCAAATTAATGAACTGGAAACTCAAGATCTTCCATTAGAATGCCCATACAGACAACTCATTCCTTCTTCTCTATATCGGCAGCAAGTCCAGGGGCCACCCTCTTCACCACCTCCGGGCTTTACACCATCGGAACCACAGGCACAGCAGTTTGGAGCCACATCCTATGCAGTGGATCAAGGCGCAATCAGTCCATGTGTCTTTAGATTTATATATATATGGCCGCGAAGAGGCAGCGGTTTCTGGGCATGGTTAACCTATGTAGGTCGAAGATCGGTTTCCGGTTTCCGTTGGGAAAGAGGTGCCTGGAGATATTTTGGCATGAGTTTGAGAGATATACGAAGCTTCCAGTGTTTTTAAATAACATGGAAGCTATGAACCGGAGAAATTTAACAGACTGCTTGGACAAAAATGTACTCGTCAATTTGGATGGAGTGGATTTTTTCGATAGTCAGCTTATTAGTTCCGATAATTCGTTAAGGCTGAATCTCTCACCATATACCTGCATACTCCTGGAGAATGACTAAATGTTCGCAAGACTGCCTGTAAACAGAAATCTGATAGTTGTATATGGGGCCTCCACAATGAGCATACCGGCCCAAACAACCCCATATGAAATTATCGTATTATGCCAGAAACAGCCCTTTGGGGGATAATAATATAATATTGAAGAAGGGATTAAATGAGCAGATTAAACCCGGAAAAGCTGTCAGTCGAATTTAGAGACGGTGTTACAGCAGTAGAACCTATTATTCCAAGGCGATATACACTAACTCATTCTGATATAACTGCAGAACTATTTTTAACTGTCGGATTAACTTACGCCTATGATAAAATCGATGCCATGAGAGACGAAGTACTGGGCGAATGGATGAGATATGGAAAGGGATATGCTTATTATGTGTATCTATATGTAGACGGGCAGTTTGGCCCAAAGATGGCAGCTATACGGGACAGAATCTTCAGACGTGAGCTTCCCCTTGCCTTGGAAGCTATCAGATATGGCGATAGAGAATTGTTCAGGGCACACCCTGAACTGGATAACGCACCAATATTAGTATACTTTATGTCATCAATCCCACAATATAATAAGGTAGAAACCTGGGGCAGTTTTTCAGATTATGATATTACTAAAGATGCGGAAATTTAAACCTTTCGTACTCGCCTGAGAAAATATCGAATCTTCATCGATTTTTCGAAGGCGATAAATTTAAATATAAATTTCCTCATCTATAAATAGATATTTGTATTAAACCTTCCTATGCCTGTTACCAGCTTAACTCTCTTTTTAAACCTTAATCCGGCTGTGAGATTGCGTTCACATAAATACCTGAGATGCATAAAAGGCCCTCAATGTAGTCTATTACATTGGGAGCCTTTTGTTCCGAAGCAGGTTTATAATAAGCAGGAGTTATAGCAGCAGTCTTAAGAATAAGCAGCATTATGCATTATAACACTTTCAACATTATGCTTAAAAAGATCCTAAATCTTAAATAACATCCATTTCATAGTATTTAATTCATATTTAATCTCATAAGGCTTCACCTGGCCGTTAATTTCACTTTCACAGGTAAACACTAGCATAAGATTACCTGCTAGCTTTTCCATGTCCTTTTTAACAATCTTTCCTATTTTAACAATGGTTTTGCCTTCCTTTCCCTCTATCCTGAATTTTGCCGGATGAATTCCATCTTTATCAAACCATGCTACTACGTCTATCGGCTTTGCCACTACTTTCATATTGAAATTCCCCTTTCTAAAATAATTCGTAAACCAGTAAGTCCGATAATTCTTTTATAAAAACAGCTTTATCTACGTTTTCATAAGCGCCGTAATTAATGTGCTCGCCGTCCTTGGTCCGTTCACATAAAAAATATATTGCTTCTCCGTTAATGCCTTTACCAATCTCATATGTAAAATACCTGAACCTGTCATCCTTATCGTATGTAATTCCTATATAGCTTGCTTCCAGAGGTTCTGCAGCCTGCGGAATTGTAATAATAATTACAGTATGTTCAACATTGGGATATGTAATATCAATAGAAAAGTCCGGAAGATCATTTCGGCACTGAGGCTCTTCCAACTGTAAACTTAACCAGGTCTTCTTTAAATTTTCAATGAAAGCCTCCTCATCTCTCAGCAGCCTGTAGACAAGCAGACGCCCATAGTTAAGAACCGTGTGCGGCATTAATGATTGAGTAAACTCATAGTAATCCTCTCTAAAACCCATATACAACACTTCCTTTTGAATTCTCACCACATTTTGAACATGTGTTCGTATATTAATTATACAGCACATATGTTCTGGATTTCAAGGGGAACAAAGATTATTTTTCCGGCAAAATTCGCTGTCGTAAAAAAACTTGCAAAAAGAAAAAGCACCTTTCATTGGTGCTTGAAGCTTTATCATTAAAGAAACGATAAAGAATTTTGAGCCTGGGCCCCTGCTGCCCGTTCATCAATTAGATTGAAGCCTGTATTCAACCCCGGGCCGCCGGCAATTATTCACTTTAAGTCAACTGATAAAAGTTTCTTTTGACCTCTTTGACATGTCCTAACTTTCCATATAAATAAATACTTTTATCATAGCTGCCTGAAATATACGCAGTGTAAATCGAATGGTTGTATAAAGCCCTCATGCAGGCTTTAAGCACCTTCTGAGCATATCCCTTATTATAAAAATCAGAATGTGTGCAAACCCGTTCTATCTCTGCAGTATTATTATCATAATCAATAAAGGCCTCG
>JAUZPH010000578.1 GCA_030706065.1 Bacillota bacterium
CTTGGAATGGATAAGGGAATGATAGAACGGGCCCATAGGATAACCTATAAGGAAGATAAGGTTTATGAGGTACCGGTGTTTAAGCGGGAAGAACAGAATGAGCTCGTTGACGGCGCCATGAAGGAAGAGCATGAACAAAAGCTTCAGAACATCAAGGAGTTGAAAAAGGTGGAGGCCGTGGCTGAGAAGCAGAAAAAGAAGCCATCCTTTAATATAGGGGACTGTGTTTATATAAGCACCATGGGAAGAACCGGAATTGTATGCGAAACGGAAAACAGCAGAGGCGAGGTTACGGTGATGGTGATGAAGAAGAAGTTCAAGGTGAACCACAAGAGGTTGTCTCTATATGTGGAGGGAAAGGAGCTTTACCCTGAAGACTATGATTTTGACATAGTATTTGAGAGCAAGGAAAACAGAAAGAAAGACAAGACTATGAACAAGAGGCATGTTGAAGGCATGACTATTGAAGAATAAAGAAATGGCCCGGGAGGATTTGCCCCCGGGCTTTCTAATAAATAGATGTATGAGTTTATATTTGAACTTATCACCTCTGAAGTATCGGTGAAGATTCGATATTTCGGAGGTGAATCTGTTAATGTTTAAACTCACACATCTTTATCAAACCTTGAATTTGGATATATACTGTTTCAGATTATCCGCACTTTCTCTGGATTTCATAATTTCCTTCAAAATTTCATTGGACTTCTCTGCGGCATCGGTAACCTTTCCTGCAATATTGGAAGTCCCTTCAGAGCCCTCGTTCGAGGACTGGCTAACATGGTCAATTATTTTCAACACATCCTGAATGGAAGCCAAAAGCTCCTCAGAGGTAACACTGAATTCACCTACGAGCTTGTCTACAAATTCTGCATCCTCACTGTACTTTTCAGCTACATTCAGCATAATCCTATAATCGTTATCCACATCTGTGGACATGAAATTGAGCAGATGAGAGGAGCTTGCTGACAGAGTATTTACAGCCTGAATTACCGTTTTAGTCAAGCCCTGTATTTCGTTTATGGTATTCTTTGACTGATCTGCCAACTGTCTTATTTCCTCGGCTACTACAGCAAAACCTCTGCCTGATTCGCCGGCTCTGGCGGCCTCAATGGCGGCATTTAAAGCCAGGAGGTTAGTCTGAGAGGTTATTTGAACAATGGATTCGGAAAGCACGTTTATTTTAGTAACAATCCTGGAATCCTCAATAGCCTTCTCAAGTTCTGCCTTGGTCCTTATGAAGGTATTCTCATTTTTCATCTGGGATTCAGAGAAACTGGATTTAACGGATTCAGCCCTATTGCTTATCTTTGAGGCTTCCTCCGCGCCTTCCAGCGCCCTGTGGGAAATGGCCTGTACAGCCTGCTCAATGTGAGAGGAGGTAGCGGCCATCTCCTGTGAAGAGGCTGAGGTTTCCTCCATTCCTGCAGAGAGCTGCTGGACTGCGGAGGATATGTCCTCCATATTGGTGTTCAGGACATCTATATTTCCGGAGACACTGTCAACTACGGAACGAACGGTTTTGGCCTCAAGCTTTATCTCCGATATCAAATCCCTCAGTGTATTTTGCATCTGGTTAATGGAGTTTGAAATATTGCCGATCTCATCTTTTCTCTCTTTCAGGCCTTTAGGCATTTCAGCAGAAAAATCACCGGTAGAAAGTGTTTTCAGGTGGCGTACTGCCAGTGCCAGAGGCTTTGAAATTGATTTTGAAACAATATAGGTGAGGAATAACGCGATTAGTATGGAGAACAAAAAAATGGCCAGTAAAATGAGCTTTGAGGTATTAAAGTCACTTAGGTTTTGTTTGTTGACAGTACTGGCTTTATCTGAACTATAGGAAGCCAAATCTTCCAAATAACTCTGGAGCTGCAGGGCATTGCCCTCAGCAGGAAAGTAGAGGCTTATTGCTTTCCTTTGATCACTATCCTCCATTGAAGCTTTGAGTGCATCGGATCTGTCTTGACGATACTCCTTCAACAGATTGTCAATAATAGTTATCCGCTGCTTTTCATAGCTGTCAGAATTTGAATTCTTATACGCTGTCCATTTTTGGTCGAATATTCTTTCCCGATTAGTGATATCATCCATGTATGGGCGCTGACTGGTACCGCTGCCTGTATGAAGAATTATGTAGTAAGTATCGGCTTCAATGGCACTTGCCTCGTTTCTCGCATTTTCAAGCAGCAGAATAGACAACAGATTGTGGTTATACATACTGGATAAGTTGTCGTTGGAGCTTGAGATATAGTAATAGCCCACAATACTCGTTACAGCTATAAAAAACATCATTACAGCTGAAAATAAAAGTATCTTAACTCTCACCTTGAGATTTTTGAACATAAGTCATTCCCCCAAATATTTTCTATGTCTAAATGTGTATATATATTCAATATGAATATTGTTTATATTATCACAAATTAAGATATAATGCCACAATGTGGAGTAAAATGCATAATATTTAACAGTTTCGCAAATTAAGTTCCGGTTTGTTGAGTGATTATTTATCATGTAATGAATTTCACAGGGAAAGGTATACCTTGAATATAGAACCCGTTTCTTTTATAATGTTAGGGAAACAACTTCAACTACTAACTTATACATGGTCAAAGACTGTTGAAGATTCAGTATTTGACCATGTATAAGTTAAGTTTTCGTAATGTTTCCCTTTATATATTTGTAATGATAATAGCCTGGGATAAGTGGACATAACTCAGGCGACGAACTGAATTTTGGGGTGATTTGTCCACATTATTAAAAGAAAGAGGGGCTTAACGTGGAAAAGATTAAAATGAATGTGCCGCTGGTGGAGATGGACGGCGATGAAATGA
>JAUZPH010000579.1 GCA_030706065.1 Bacillota bacterium
ATTGCCTGAATTGTATTATTAGAGAGGAGGGGAAGAAGATGGATTGGATTGAACATTTAAACAGTGTGGTGAATTACATTGATGAAAATCTTGACAAGGAAATCTCTTATGAAAGGATTGCTCAGATTGCGGGGTGTTCCGTTTACAATTTTCAAAGGATGTTTTCGTATATTGCGGACAAGCCACTGTCCGAGTATATACGGAACAGGAGGCTTACCATGGCTGCCTTTGATGTTATAAACAGCAGGGAGAAGATTATCGATATTGCCTTGAAATACGGATATGATTCCCATGATTCCTTCACAAGAGCCTTTCAAAGATTTCACGGTGTACTTCCTTCAGAGGCGCGGAATGAAACTGTCAGATTAAAGTCCTGTCCAAAGCTCTCCTTTCAAATAACAATTAAAGGAGAAGAATATATGAATTATCAAATTGAACAATGGCCTGCCTTTACAATTACCGGCTTTAAGAAGAGGGTTAAAACAGATGATGCCTTCAATATTGTGCCCCAGCTCTGGAATACTGCCTGGAGCGACGGTACAATGGGAAAATTGTTTGAACTCTTTAAACATGGGGATTACAGGCCTTCGGGGTTTCTCGGAGTAGCAGTGGAGGAGCGCCGGGGCAACTCCGAGGAGATGGACTATTATTTGGCAGTGACTACTCATGTAGACGTGCCGCAGTGTAAAAATGTTGAAACGCCTGAAGGTATGAGTTCGCTTGAATTCCCTCCAGCTGCATGGGTAATATTTGACGCCAGCGGTGAACTTCCGGATGCAGTTCAAAAGGTTTATAAAAATTTTTATACCGAATGGCTGCCCAATTCAGGGTACGGGCTGGTGGACCTGCCAATTGTTGAATGTTATATGCAGGAAAACAGGCAGGAGGTATGGGTAGCGATCAAACCAATTGATAAATAGCAGGTGATATGTTGATATAGCCCGGCTTAAACAGCTATACGTGCTGCCTTAAGCCTGGCTATATTTCTGTGTGGGGAATGAGACTTTATTGAACTTTCAAATATAGCACATGTTCACTTAACGGACTGCTATGAGCGATATTTGGATGTTTAAATTCCATTACCTTTTCCATATCAATTTTCTCCATAACATTTATGGATGGAAGATTAACTTTTGAAGTGAAGCTATACACTTTGTTAAAATTCAGTGTATCAAACCCGTATCGCAAGCATGCCTTTGCACCTTCCGCTGCATATCCTTTTCCCCAGGCATCATATTTAAGCCGCCAGCCTATTTCAACACAGGGAGTGAATACAGCATCAAAGGTTGCTCTATGAAATCCTATAAATCCAATAAAATCGCTGTTGCATTTCGCTTCCACTGCATAAAGCCCATATCCGAAATCCTTAAATTCATCCTGAATTCTTTGGTAAAAGCCATCAGTCTCCTGTTCTGTAAGAGTTTTAGGGAAATATTTCATCACCCTGGTATCGTTATTCATTGTCCGGAATTCAATTAGGTCCTGCTCGTTCCAATCACGGAAAACCAATCTCTCTGTTTCAAGATACTTCATTTCTACCTCCATTAACTTCAGATTTCTTAATACTGCCAATTGATATTCAGTATATCTAACAGATAGTACCTTAAAAATGCAGCCATATTAATTATAATCGACTCCGGAATAGATTAAAACTCAAACTGTCAAGTGGTTTATCGAATTAATTACACTTCTACAATAAATCTTTCATAATTTCAGTTATTACTGAAAAAACTAATGATAGCTATGAGGCGATTTCAGCAAATTATTTCTCTCGAATATCTCCCCTGAATGGAGTTGATATCTTTGAATATGAATACTTTTATTGTAATTTTGGGCTGGTCAATAACTGTCATTTTATTAATACTATTTACTCCCAGGAGTAAGATCCGTCATGCCATTGTAATCTTCTTTTTCAAGCAGTTCCTGACATGGATACTGGGCTTAACGGTAGCAGAGTTTGGGCTGATAGAATATCCGGTCCGTTCCTTTGCAAATGCAACTAAATCAAGCTTTGATTTCGAATACTTTATCTACCCTGCATTCTGTGTAATCTTTAATCTGCATTACCCTGAGAGTAAGGATGTATCCAAACAATTTATGTATTATTTCAGCTACTGCTCGGTATTAACCCTTATAGAGGCTGTTGTGGAAAAGTATACCGATGTTATTACATATATTCACTGGGCCTGGTATATAACCTGGATAACGTTTTTTATTACCTTTTATGCTTCAAGAAAGTTCTATCTTTGGTTTTATAAACTTGATGGTTCAAGTAATAAATCTTAAAGGAGAATAATGCATACGATGCTGTGAGATTGCTTACCGTATTTAACAGAGCGGGCATCAACAGTAAAAGGGGCTTATAAAATAATGTTTCATATAAAGAACAGGAGATGTTGAACCGTCAATATCTCCTGTTTTCTATACAACCATCTATTAAGCATACAATCAGGTTTTATTATTGGAGATCCAATAAGCATAGGGATTCATAACTGGTGCATGCGCCAAAAGAACGAACATTCAACGCTTTTTTAAGCTTAATAAGTTATTTGTTGAAACTGCTTCCCCGCACTACCCCTCAGTTATAAAAAACTCTCCTATTTCATTAAAAACGCTATCAATAAAGGGGACCTGTTTTAACAGCAGAAAGCCTCCACCGACTAGAAAAACTATACCTACTATACGAAGCCATTCTTTAAAGGATATTGGACTTTTCAACCTGATCACCGCCTATTTCAATTCTTTACTAAAGCATAACATGTTTAGGTTTACATTTGGTTAAATATGGGTTAAAACAATGTTAATAATTGGGACAACCATTTTG
>JAUZPH010000058.1 GCA_030706065.1 Bacillota bacterium
AAAACTACAGGCAGTATGGTTACTGTGTTTCCTCTTGTATTTAGAGTATAGTTGTTTTTTCTTTATAGGGCAAGTATCTGGAAGTAATATGGATGAGTTTTGGGAAATTAGGTAAGTTTCATTGACAATTGTTGTATATACAACTATACTATATACAACAGAATTGTTTTACATCAATTATGATGGAGGTGAACTAATGACAGAAGTACGCTCGGGTGGTTATTTAATATCAAAGATACATCAGCTGTCGGAAAGAATCTTTGCAAGGAAGCTTAAGGATTTTAATATTAATGAGATAAACCCAGCTCAAGGCAGAATTCTTTTTGCACTCTGGCAGGAGGATAATATTACTATACAACAGCTGGCAAAGAAAACAGCGTTAAGTAAATCTACTCTTACCAGGATGCTTGACAGGCTTGAGGAGTCTGGGCATATTATTAGAGTATTCCCCGGTGATGACCGTCGTAAAGTACTGGTACAGCTTACTGAAGAGAACAGAAAGATGAAATCGGCGTACGAAAAAGTCTCTGTAAACATGGTAGAGCTTTTTTACAAAGGGTTCTCTGATAAAGAGATAGATGAGTTTGAGAGTTACTTAAGACGAATTTATGATAATCTTACAGATGAAAGAGGAGACTAGATAGAACCCATTAAAAGTCTTACTAAGGATTTTTACGAAGTAAAATATCCAGTGCCGAGCAAAATATCCAATCTTCACGGATTTTTGCGAGAGCAGAATGTAATAGACTTTCTGGGTTCTATAAATTAAAAACTCCGCAGATATTAATATGATTAATGAAAGGAGTAATTAAAATGTCTGAAAACAAGGGACTGGAAAGTGGAATTGAAACTGCAAGTGAACTTACGGAGAGCGATAGGGTGAGAATGAACTCTAAAGAAGCTGCCTGCAAAGCACTGGAGCTGGTGGAAAGCTGCGGTATTGCAATGGTAGGGTCTCAGGGGGAGGACGGATATCCAAATATAAAGGCGATGCTCAAGGCGGAAGCGGAAGGAATTAAGACCATTTGGTTCAGTACCAATACATCCTCAAAAAGAGTTGCGCAATTTAAGGAGAGCACGAAAGCGTGCGTATATTTTGTTGATCAGCAGGAATTCAAAGGATTGATGCTCACAGGCGAGATGGAGGTACTCAATGATATCGAGTCAAGAAAACGCCTTTGGTCCGATGGCTGTGAGATCTATTACCCCCTCGGCGTAGAGGATCCGGATTATTCAGTTTTGCGCTTTACTGCAAAGTCCGGTAATTATTATCACGGGCTTCAAAATGTAAGCTTTGAGATTTAGAACTTCTTAAGAAGATAACAAGATATCTTGTTATCTTCTTGCGGCTTTAGAGGTAAAATATAAAAATTATTCGCAGTCTTTACTGGTCATATACTAAAGTCCTATCATAGTTTTCAATCTTCACGGAGTCCGAAAGCTCTTGGACAAACTATTCTGCAACTGTTACAGTTGCATACCGAGTATCCACGCTTGTTACTCCCGTAGGCGTATTGCCTGCAGAGCTTTTGATTAACTGTTTGTGCATCTAGTGCCTTCTGCGGGCAGCTATTCAGGCAGAGTCGGCAGCTGCTGATGCACATTTCCTCCGATAAGGGATCTGATTTTAAATCTAAAGTTGTAAGTACTGCACCTATATTTATCATGTTACCGTATTTTTTGTTTATAAGAAGTGTATTCTTACCCAGGCTCCCCAGCCCTGCCAAAAGAGCCGCATGCCTCATGGATAAAATACCGCGGCCTTCCATCTTGTCACTGTCCCAGTATTCATAGGGAGAATCCGATGGCACGGGGACAGCAGTACAGCCAAGTTTTTCTACTTCTATACTTGCAGCAAATCCTATACGATCAAGCTCCTCGAGATTCATATCATTTGCTTTGTTATATACTATCCTTGGATTGACACAGGCAGTTCCTCGTGGCATCCTCCTGGCGAAAACAATTACTGATTTACATTCACTGTATATATCTGTTGGGTTAAAACCGGCAGGTGCACCGGAAAACCTGTCCACATTTGCTATTCCACAGAGGTCTGCTCCAAGTTCCAGAAATATGCTTTTGACTCGTTCTTCCATCATATCTTCCTCCTAAAATCAATATTGACGGTGAGAGTCTTAATATAATCTATGATAACCATATTATATTTATGGCTCTATAACAATATATTATCATACTGTTGTGTTACAGTAAAATTAATAGTTAGGATAGAATACTTACCATAACATGGTCGATTTTGAAGATAATAAAGAGGTAAGGCTTTGGAGCTGAAAGTTTTAAGTTTGAACTAAAACCGTATTGATTAATTGCAGTTTTAATAGTAAAATAACACTGTAAGTTGTATGTACAAGTTTTAGATTTATAGGAATGGTATCTTATTATAAGTGTGCAATATCACTACAAAGGTTCTATGACAAGTTGTACATACATGTAGAATACAAAACCTACTTGGATTAAGAAAATATTTGCAGATGTTTTAAAAAGTTAACAATTCACATAATATTAATAATAAAATTGAAGATATTTCATGGAGGATAAGAAATTGAGTACTACAATGAATGATATCAAGAATTCCATTATCAACGGAAAAACAGTGCTTGGCATTGAACTTGGTTCAACCCGAATCAAATCGGTTTTGATAGGTGAAAATAATACACCTGTCGCTTCCGGAAGTCATGAATGGGAAAACAGCTATATTAACGGTATTTGGACCTACAGCCTTGAAGAAGTTTGGAAAGGTATACAGGACAGTTATCAAAAGATGGCTGAAGATGTAAAGAAGCAATATGGAGTAACCCTTGAGACCATCGGTGCCATTGGCTTTAGTGCCATGATGCATGGTTATATGGTTTTCAACAAAGAGGGAGAACTTTTAGTACCTTTCCGTACATGGCGGAACACTATTACTGAAAAGGCTTCAGAAGAATTGACTGCGCTCTTTAACTACCATATCCCTCAAAGGTGGAGCATTGCTCATCTTTATCAGGCTATTTTAAATGGTGAAGAGCATGTAGCCGATATCGAGTTCCAAACAACACTGGAAGGATATGTACATTGGAAACTGACAGGCCAAAAGGTTATAGGCGTTGGTGAAGCATCGGGAATGTTCCCTATTGATATGGAAACCAAAAACTATAATACAAAAATGATTGAACAGTTCAATGAATTAGTTGCTCCTAAAAACCTTCCATGGAAGCTTGAGGATATAATGCCAAAGGTTTTACTGGCCGGTGAAAATGCAGGTTTCCTCACAGAGGAAGGCGCAAAGCTTCTGGACGTTACAGGACAGTTGAAACCCGGTATTCCGCTTTGTCCTCCGGAGGGTGATGCAGGAACAGGTATGGTTGCAACCAATAGCATTGCACAGCGTACCGGTAATGTTTCAGCAGGAACTTCTGTTTTTGCAATGATTGTGCTTGAGAAGGACTTGTCAAAGGCATATGAAGAAATAGATTTGGTTACAACACCTACCGGTAACCTGGTAGCTATGGTTCACTGCAATAACTGTACCTCAGATCTTAATGCCTGGGTAGGCATTTTCAGAGAATTCTCTGAAGCAATGGGTGTAGAAGTTAATATGGATAAGTTATTTGCAACCTTATATAACAAGGCTCTTGAAGGAGATTCAGACTGCGGCGGATTATTAGCCTATAACTATTTCTCCGGTGAACATATAACTGGTTTTGAAGAAGGGCGTCCGTTATTTGTACGTTCGGCAGACAGCAAATTTAACCTGGCTAATTTCATGCGCGTGAATTTATTTACATCCTTAGGCGCACTGAAAACCGGTTTGGATATTCTTTTTAAGGAAGAAGGCGTTAAGGTTGATGAAATGTTAGGCCACGGCGGCTTGTTCAGAACCAAAGGTGTAGGACAGAAGATTATGGCTGCCGCTATAGATGCTCCTGTTTCCGTTATGGAAACTGCCGGAGAGGGTGGAGCATGGGGAATGGCTATTCTCGCTTCATACATGCTTAACAAGGCTGAAAATGAGACCCTGGATGATTTCCTGACAAATAAAATATTTGCAGGTCAGGTTGGTACAAAAGTGGAGCCGGATGCCGGGGATGTGGCAGGATTTGATGAATTCATGAAGCGTTACAAAAATGGCCTTTCTATTGAAAGGGCTGCTGTAGATTATCTTAAATAGTTTATTATGATAAAATAAGTAAAGCTGGGGAGTTTGTATTGAAAATACATATTCCTCAGTTTTCTTTATCTTAAAAATTCATTTCCATAGAAAAAGAGAGTACCGTAAACTACTTTAACAAATAGTTATGCGGTACTCTCGTTTTTTACTATCGTAATCTCCAGGCTATGTCGTTCAATCTCAATTCGTTTCTTAAAGCAGGTACCTTTGTATCCTTGTTTATGTGAACGAATTCGATATCGAACATTTCTGAAAGGTCTGCAAGCTGTTCTGCAGTAACAACATAGGAGAAGCTTGTGTGGTGAGCTCCACCGGCATATATCCATGCTGCTGCTGCCTCTTTCAAGGATGGTTCTGGGCTCCACAGAACTCTTGCAACCGGAAGCTTCGGCATATCCTTATCAAGCTCAACAGCAATTACATCGTTAACGATAAGTCTCATTCTTCCGCCCATATCAACCAGGGATGCGCAAACTGCAGCGCCAGGTCCTCCGTTGAATACTACACGGGCTGGGTCTGCCTTTCCACCTATTGCCAATGGATGAACTTCAATTACCGGTTTTGTTCCGGCGAGTGTTGGACATACCTCGAGCATATGTGCACCAAGGATCAACTGATTGCCAGGCTCCAGATGATAAGTGTAATCTTCCATTATGGAAGTTCCTTTTCCATCAGCCATAATCTTCATCAATCTGACAAGAACAGCTGTCTTCCAGTCTCCCTCAGGTCCGAAGCCATAGCCCTCCTGCATCAGATGCTGCACGGCAAGTCCGGGAAGCTGCTTCAAGCCTGTAAGAGTTTCAAAGTTGGTAGTGAATGCAGTATAGTTTCCGTATTCCAGGAACCTTCTTAAACCAACCTCTATTTTAGCTTGCTCACGTACATTTTCGTGTTTTGGAGCACCTGGCCTGCAGTCTTCAGCAAAATCATAAACCTTTGCATACTCTGCTATCATGGCATCTATCTCCGTCTCTGTAACCTTATCTACATATGCCACAAGGTCACCAACGCCAAAGCCGTTAACGGACCAGCCGAATTTGATTTCAGCTTCAACCTTGTCACCTTCAGTAACGGCAACATATCTCATGTTGTCACCGAAACGTGCAACCTTTATGCTGCTGCTTTCAGTTACAGCAGCGGCAGTGTGCATCCAGGAGCCGATGCTCTGTACAACTTCAGCATCCTGCCAGTGTCCTACAACAACCCTGCGGGCAAGTCTCAATCTTGCTCCGATAAAGCCGTATTCACGATCTCCGTGGGCAGATTGGTTAAGGTTCATGAAGTCCATGTCTATGCTTTCCCATGGAATGTCTCTGTTGTACTGTGTATGAAGGTGTAATAGAGGCTTCTTCAGAACGGATAAACCTCCAATCCACATCTTTGCCGGGGAGAAGGTATGCATCCAGGTGATAATACCTGCACAATTTTCATCTGAATTTGCAGTGATGCAAAGTTTTTTGATATCTTCAGGATTAGTTAATACAGGCTTGAAAACAACCTTGAAAGGTATTGCAGCATCCTTGTCAAAGGCATCCGATATCTCGGCAGAATGTTTTGCCACTATTTCCAAGACTTCCGGTCCATAAAGATGCTGGCTTCCGGTAACAAACCAAAATTCATAGGGTCTCAATTTTAACATTGTTTTGTCCTCCTTTCATCATTAAACATTAATCCTAATCAAAATAATCTATTTTTGTCCATAATATGCATTTGCGCCGTGCTTCCTCAGGAAATGCTTATCCAGGAGAGTATGATTGATTTGGCCGATGCCTGGTGTAAGTGCAACAGTATTGAAGGCCATCATGGAAACTTCCTCCAGCACAACAGCATTATGAACTGCCTCATGGGCATCTTTTCCCCAGGTGAAGGGGCCATGGTTGTTTACAACTACTCCGGGAACGTAGATTGGATTTATTCCCTGGAAGGTTTCTACAATTACATTTCCAGTTTCCTTTTCATATTCTCCCTGTATTTCAGCGTCAGTCATTCTTCTTGTACACGGAATTTCTCCATAGAAGTAGTCTGCGTGAGTAGTTCCAAAAGCAGGGATTCCCTTGCCGGCCTGAGCCCAGATTGTAGCCCATCTTGAATGAGTGTGTACAACTCCACCGACTTCCTTGAAATTGTTGTAAATAACAAGATGAGTAGGGGTATCCGAGGAGGGGTTAAGCTTTCCCTCAACCTTATTGCCGTCAAGGTCAAGTACAACAAGGTGTTCAAGCTTTAATTCCTCATAGGGGACTCCGCTTGGTTTTATGACTATAAGGCCTGCAGCTCTATCGATACCGCTGACATTACCCCAGGTATAAGTTACAAGTCCTTTTCTCGGAAGCTCAAGGTTGGCTTCCAAAACTTCCTTCTTTAGATTCTCTAGCATAACTGGTCAACTCCTTTGATATAATCTCCAGCAAAGGTATACTTTTACTCCTCAATATTTTCTGTCGGAGGATACTTTTGCGTACTGTTTCGTATAATTAAATCAGGTTTTAATTTTAAATCACAAAAGTCTTCTTTTTTAGCAATCATCTTCAGTATTGCTTTTGCAGCTTCCTGCCCCAGGGTTTCCTTCGGATGTGCAACGGTGGTAAGCTTTATCTCAGATGCAACTGCCAGCTGAGAATCGTCAAAGCTGACCAGTGACATATCCTCCGGAATCTTTATATCTCTTCTTCTCATGATGTCCATAAGCTTCAGTGCAATCTGGTCATTGTAGCACACAAGTGCGGAACACTGTGAAAGAAGGTTCTCCAACTGATGGTTGGAACTTTCAAATTTCGTTTCAAGGTCATTGGTTTCAAACCACATGATTCTGGAATCGAAGACCTGAAGCCGAGCCTCGGTATGAGCTTTCTGAAAACCGGAAAATCTGCAGTGCCCTTGAATATCGTCAATTTTGAAAATTCCGCCGATCCTTTCGTGGCCCAGGTCTATCAGGTGCCTTGTAGCAACATATCCCGCTTTCTCATCATCCTCAACAATGTACGAATACCGCAGCTCTTTATAGCTTCCGTGTATAAAAAGTACGGGTATACCCGCTTTGGAGAATTTATTGTAAAGATCGATGTTGGGATTTGGCAGAGCACTTTTGGTAGGCTCAACAATGAGTCCGCTGACATTCTGCTTTAAAAGATTTTCCAGGCAGAGCCTTTCCTTTTGGTACTGGTTGTAGGTACAGCTTAAAATCATGTTGTAACCGTCCGCAGACAATATGCTGTCTATGCCTCTGATGATGGAAGGAAAAATATAGTCATTGAGATAGGTTGTTACAACGGCAATGGTCTTTACTTTATCCGGCTTCTCTTCCGGCAGCCTGTTTACGAAGGTTCCTTTTCCCTGAACTCTGTAAAGCCAGCCCTCATTAACAAGCTCACCCACAGCCTGCCGGACAGTGTTTCTGCTTATTTCAAAGGCCTCTGCCAGATAATTCTCAGAGTATATCTTATCACCAACATTAATTTTACCGGATTTAATTGTTTCAATGATATAATCTCTAAGTTTTTGATATTTTGGTTTTTCAACTTCTATCATTCGATATTACACCTACTTCGCGGGATTACATAAATACCTGATTATTAGCATTCACGGAGAAAGGGGCGAATATTCACAACTTCCAAATGAAAAACAAATCTTAAGTGTATGGTTTCCCGCATCAGGATTCATATAACTTGATTAAAAGTTATATCTACAACTTGATTATAACATTGTTAAGTTGTATGAACAAGTAATGTTCCGAAAATAATTTTAACAATTTAGTAAAGAAATATGGAAGAACTTATGAAAGTATTCAGGATACAGCTCACGAAAAGATGCATAAATAAACAGGAGATTCATAGAATGAATATATTAACTCATATGTAATCATTTGTAATATGTAACCGTGTTCTAAGAAAAACGCCTTAAACAGCATTCTAAACACGGGGATTTTCTGTTAAATTTATATTACATATCTGAGAAAAACTTAAAAAAGACATTGAATTTACTTACAAAGAATATTAAAATTAAATACGGATGTATGAACAAGATGTACATGTTATGCAATATAGAAAGTAAAAATCTAATTACATTGAGCAGTTCCATAAATCCTCCTCTTGGATATTTTGGGACAGCTCAATGTAAAGATTTTTTATTACTTTCTATAGTTATGCATAGGAATCCACTGTTCAACATTATAAATTTTTACCTATAGGGGGATGTGCTATGAAATTATTTATTGATACTGCGAATGTGCAGGAGATCCGCGAAGCAAATGACATGGGAATAATCTGTGGAGTAACTACAAACCCATCACTTATTGCCAAGGAAGGTAGAGACTTCAACGAAGTTATTAAAGAAATCACTTCCATAGTAGACGGGCCTATCAGCGGAGAAGTTATCAGTCTGGAAGCTGAAGGAATGATCAGAGAAGGAAGAGAAATAGCCAAGATTCACAAGAATATGATCGTTAAGATTCCTATGACAGCCGAAGGATTAAAGGCAGTAAAGGTACTTACCAGCGAGGGAATTAAGACAAACGTAACACTTATATTCACAGCAGGACAGGCACTTTTGGCAGCAAGAGCAGGAGCTACATATGTAAGCCCATTCCTTGGAAGATTGGACGATATAGCAACACCATCCATGGAGCTTATAGAAAGTATCGTAACTATATTTCAGATTCACGGCATAAAGACAGAAATAATAACTGCAAGCACAAGAAATCCAATGCATGTAATAGATGCTGCGAAGGCAGGTTCCGATATTGCTACAGTTCCATTCTCAGTTCTGAAGCAGATGCTTAAGCATCCTTTAACTGATGCAGGAATAGACAGATTCATGAAAGACTGGGCAGCAGCATTCAATAAATAGGAAAAGTTCTTCGCCATTGATATTGAAGATATAATATTTCAGAATAAATAATGGAGGAATTCCGAATGAAAAATATAGATTCATTAGCAATTAATACTATTAGAATAGTTTCGGCGGAAGCCATAGAAAAGGCAAAGTCCGGACATCCCGGGCTTCCTATGGGCAGTGCTTCAATGGCCTATACACTCTGGTCAAAGCAGTTAAAGCACAATCCGCTTAACTCCAAGTGGGCTGACAGAGACAGATTCGTGCTTTCAGCAGGACACGGCTCAATGCTAATATACTCACTGCTTCACCTTTTCGGCTACAAGGTATCCATGGAAGACATAAAGAACTTCAGACAGCTTGGAAGCTTAACTCCGGGACATCCGGAATACGGCCACACAGATGGAGTAGAAACAACAACCGGACCTCTTGGACAAGGCATCTGCAACGCTGTGGGTATGGCTATTGCAGAAAGCTATCTTGCAGAGAAGTTTAACAGGCCAGGTTTCAAGGTTGTTGACCACTATACTTATACTATAGTTGGCGACGGCTGCCTTATGGAAGGTATCTCCGGAGAGGCATCCTCTCTTGCAGGTACACTGGGACTTGGAAAGCTAATAGCACTCTATGACTCAAACAACATATCCATCGAAGGAAATACCGACATAGCCTTCAGGGAAGACGTAGCAAAGAGATATGAAGCTTACGGCTGGCAGGTTATAAAGGTGGCAGACGGAAATGATGTTGAAGCAGTAAACAACGCTATCGAGGAAGCCAAGAAGGAAACTTCCAAGCCATCTATGATAGTAGTTAAGAATATAATCGGTTTCGGATGCCCATCCAAGCAGGGCAAGCCTTCCGCTCACGGAGAACCTCTCGGAGCAGACAACCTTAAGGCTGCAAAAGAATTCCTGGGCTGGGATTACGAGCCTTTCACGGTTCCAGAAGATGTTAAGGCAGCCATGGAAGAATTCAGAAAGACATCAGGAGAAAAGGAAGCTGAATGGAACAAGCTCTTCGCAGCATATGCAGAAGCATATCCTGAGCTGGCAAAGGAATGGGAAGTCTGGTTCAGCGGCAAGGGACCTGAGCACTTACTTAATGATGAAAAGTTCTGGAGCTTCGAAAAGCCGCTGGCAACAAGAGATGCTTCCGGACAGGTTATAAACAGGCTGGCAGCATTAATTCCTAACTTCATAGGAGGATCTGCAGATCTTGCACCTTCCAACAAGACATATATGAAGGATAAGGGAGATTTCTCCGCAGAAGACAGAAAGGGTGCGAACCTTCACTTCGGAGTCAGAGAGCATGCAATGGCTGCAATAGCAAATGGCATGTATGTACACGGAGGCTTGAAGGTATTCGTTTCTACCTTCTTCGTATTCAGCGACTATATGAAAGGGTCAATGAGATTGTCCTCATTAATGAAGCTTCCTGTAACCTATGTTTTAACTCATGACAGTATAGGTGTTGGAGAAGACGGACCGACACATGAGCCAATAGAGCAGCTGGCAGGCCTCAGAACCATACCGAACATGACAGTATTCAGACCGGCAGATGCAAAGGAAACTGCTGCAGGCTGGTACCTGGCAGTAACAAAGAATGACGGCCCTGTATCCTTGGTTCTTACAAGACAGGTGCTTCCGTTATATAATGAAACAGGCAAAGATGCCTTAAAGGGAGCTTATATACTTAAGGATTCCGAAAAGGCAGTTCCAGATGCAATACTTATGGCTTCAGGCTCTGAAGTTGAGCTTATATACAAGGCTGCAGCTGTACTGAAGGAAAAAGGAATAGATGCAAGAGTTGTAAGCATGCCTTCCTTCGAGCTGTTTGAAAAGCAGAGTGCAGAGTATAAGGAAAGCATACTGCCAAAGGCTGTAAGAGCAAGAGTTGCTGTGGAAGCAGCTTCCTCCTTCGGCTGGCATAAATATGCAGGACTTGACGGAGATGTAGTTACAATTGATGGCTTTGGAGCTTCCGGAAAGGCTGAAATATTATTCGAATTATTCGGCTTCACTGTAGACAATGTAGTTGAAAAGACTGTAAATGTAGTTAATGGTCTTAAATAAAGATGTGTGAGTTTAAACCTTGATAAATTCACCGGAGAAAATATCGAATCTTCACCGATTTTTCCGGATGTAAAATTTCAACAAATTAGAATTCAGATTAGAAGAAATTTTACATCCTGGATTAATTCAAATATAAACTCACACATCTATAATAAATAATCATGGGGTCCCAAGGTCAGGATTGAACTTGTGTATGAGAGAAAACTCCGAATTTTGGCGGCTTTCCCTTAATGCATAAATGGAATAAGGCCTTGGGACCCTATATTATGGTAATGATATATACATATTGAAACATTTAAGTATATTTTGAAAGGCAGGTTGTGAAATGGCAAAAGTTATAATCAATACTGATATCAAAAAAGGAAAGATTGACAAGAACATCTACGGCAATTTTGCAGAACATCTCGGAAGATGTATCTACGGCGGCTTCTGGGTAGGTGAGGATTCCGACATTCCCAATGTAAACGGTATAAGAAAGGATGTAGTTGACGCACTGAAAGAGCTGCAGCTTCCGGTTTTAAGATGGCCAGGCGGATGCTTTGCTGATGAATATCATTGGAGAGATGGTATAGGCCAGGCAGAAAAACGCCCAAAGATGGTTAACGTTAACTGGGGCGGAGTGGTGGAAAACAATCACTTTGGAACCCATGAATTCTTTGAACTCTGCAAGCTCCTGGGGGCAGAGCCGTATATATGCGGAAACGTGGGCAGCGGAACCGTTCAGGAAATGAGGGAATGGATTGAATACATGACCTTTGACGGCGAATCCCCAATGGCTAACTTGAGGGCAGAGAATGGCAGAAAGGAACCCTGGAACCTCAAATATTTCGGAGTCGGAAATGAAAACTGGGGCTGCGGCGGAAATATGCGGCCTGAATACTACGCCGATCTTTACAGACGATATTCAACCTTTGTGAGAAACTTTGGCGAAAATAAAATATTCAAGATTGCCGGCGGTGCCAATACTGATGACTATAACTGGACAGAGGTGTTGATGAGGGAAGCGGGAAGATATATGGATGGTTTGAGCCTTCACTATTATACAGTTCCCGGAGACTTCTGGCTTGGCAAAGGCTCAGCGGTGAAGTTCGAAGAGGATGAATGGTTCCAGACCATGGCTAAGTCCTACAGGATGGATGAACTTTTGACAAAGCATTCCAATATTATGGATAAGTATGACCCGGATAAGAGAGTTGCATTGGTAGTAGATGAATGGGGAACATGGTTTGATGTTGAGCCGGGAACAAACCCAGGCTTCCTATATCAGCAGAACACAATGAGAGATGCACTGGTTGCGTCCATACACTTCAATATATTCCATGACCACTGTGACAGAGTGAGGATGACCAATATTGCCCAGTGTGTAAATGTGCTTCAGGCAGTAATACTCACCGAGGGGGCAAAGATGATTAAGACTCCGACCTATCATGTATTTA
>JAUZPH010000580.1 GCA_030706065.1 Bacillota bacterium
CCTCAGAAAGGCTTCTCTTACATCTATTATAGCCGTACCATATTTTTCTGCTGTCTCTTCAATCTTTACACTGTACTGTTCCTGCCAGGTAAATATCCTTTTGGTATCCCCCAGGAAGGACAGCACTGCTTCTTCTGCCGCGGGGTCATTTTTGCAGACCCACTTGAAATACCTCTCGGAATCCAAAGGTGGAAGGGTCATCAACACGGGAATAATATTAAGCTTTTTAAAATATCTAATTATGTTTTCAAGTGTTTTCTCAAATACAGGCAGCTCGGTTTTGGGCACATGGTTTCCCTTTGGATCTCTGGCAACAGCTTCCCAATCCAAATCACAATCATTCCCGCCAAATTCAATCAGCACGAAATCCGGATTTTTCTTAATAACTTCAGATTCAATCCTCTGCTGGCCCCTTACAATATTATTTCCGAACTTGCCCATATTATATATGACGCATTTAAGCTTGTTACCTACCAGGCTTGCAAAGTTTTCCTTAAGCAAAACATACCGCTTCAGAGTATCGTCATAGACTACTCCTTTTGATATCGAATCCCCATAAACTACAAAATTGTAATAATCCTTTATGTTCACCCTTCATACCTCCCAACGCCATTTAAGTACATATATAATTATGTGCTATATTAGCAACCTTTATTCATGTGGTTACCATAACTACATGTGGTTATATAATTATAATAATACATCGTTGCCAATATGTCAATGCAAAACTTAAACATTTTCTATAAAATTCCATTTTTATTTTCTATTCATTTTAATCGAATAGAAAAAACCACTTCACAGCATATATATGCTTTCGAAGTGGTTTTTACCGTATTCTATTCCATAGGGAATTTTATCTTTGGGTTATATCAAGTTATCGGTTGTGGCTATTATGCGTTTCCCAGGAATTTTGCAATATCAGCCTTGGCATCTCCGCTTATAAGCTGGAGGTTGAAGGTATCCTGAAGAACTTTCAATACTCCCGGGCTGATGAACTTAGGTGCGCTTGGACCAACATGGATGTTCTTAACTCCCAGGCTGAATAATCCAAGGAGGATTGCTACTGCCTTCTGCTCAAACCAGGACAATACTATGCTGAGCGGCAGGTCATTTACTGTGCAACCAAAGGCTTCAGCCAGTGCCAAGGCAATCTTTACTGCAGAACCGGAGTTGTTGCACTGTCCAAGGTCGATATATCTTGGAATATCAGTTCCCGGAACTGTTCCGAAATCTACATCATTGAATCTGAACTTTCCGCAGGAAGTTGTTAAAATTACACATTCCTGTGGAAGGGAGGTTGCCAAATCTCTGTAGTAGTCTCTGCCCTTTGTCGGAGCATCACAGCCGGCTATTACGAAGAATCTCTTTATTTTTCCTTCCTTTACTGCATCGATTATCTCAGGTGCTATGCTGAGCACTGTGCTGTGATGGAAGCCTGTTAATAGTGTCTTTTCCGATTCAACGTTTGCTTCAGACAGTTCCAGTGCCCTCTCAATAATTGGTGAGAAATCATTATTTTTAATTTTTGCTATACCCTCTACTCCTGCTGTTCCATATGTCCAGAATCTGTCGGCATAGGTTCCTGTAGTAATAGGCATCAGGCAGTTTGTCGTTCCAAGGATTGCACCCGGGAATTCTTCAAAGAGCTTTCTCTGATCATACCATGCCTTACCTACGTTGCCCTTCAGGTGTGGATACTTCTTTAATTCAGGATAGCCATGGGCAGGAAGCATTTCAGAATGAGTGTATATATTTATGCCTTTTCCTTCAGTCTGCTTCAATAATTCCTGAAGTGCATACAGATTATGTCCTGTAACCAGTATGCTGTGTCCCTCAATCTTGTCCTGGGAAACTTTTACCGGTGTCGGTACTCCAAATCTTGAAGTATGGGCATTATCCAACACGTCCATAATTTTAACAGTAGCTGTACCGACTTTAAGTGCCATATTTATGTGTTCTTCCAAATTGAAGTTGGAATTTGTCAGTGTTGTATATAATGCTTCATGGGTAATTGCATTAACCTCTGCATCTTCAAGTCCCAATTCTCTTGCATGGGTCGCATAAGCTGCAACACCCTTAAGCCCAAGTATCATTATATCCTGTAAGCTCGCTATATCCGGATTTTTTCCGCATACTCCGAATTTTGTACATCCTGCTGCCGGAGTCTGTTCACACTGATAGCAGAACATTGGATTTGGTGTGTTGTTATTGTTTGTTGTACCGCACATATATCTTTCTCTCCTTTAAATATATATTTAACTTTTTTATTTTCTGCGTTTTCTACAGTTATAAGTTTATCTCATAACCGGTACAAATTCCGTGATATATGTTACAGCTTTTAGAAATAGGATTATTTAATTTAATTTTCTAAGGTTTATATTATAATTAGTATAGGTGAAAATTATGGAGGGATGTACATATGAATAGATTGATGAATACTTCGGTGGAAGGTTTTACATTCAGATTTGCTGAGTCGAAGGACACGGGCCTCATACTGGATTTTATAAAGGAGCTGGCGGTATATGAAAAGATGCTTGACCAGGTTACTGCCACGGAAGAAATCCTTATGGATTCTTTATTTGAAAGAAGGACCGCCGAGGTAATCATAGGGGAGTATGACGGAGAGCCGGTAAGCTTTGCCCTGTTTTTCCACAACTTCTCCACCTTTTTGGGAAAACCGGGATTATATCTGGAGGATTTATTTGTGAAGCCTCATATGAGAGGAAAGGGCTTTGGCAAGGCTACTCTTAAATTTTTAGCAGGCCTGGCGGAGGAAAGGGGCTGCGGCAGGTTTGAATGGGCCTGTCTCGACTGGAATGAGCC
>JAUZPH010000581.1 GCA_030706065.1 Bacillota bacterium
AGACGGTACAGGGACCTTCTTCAGCGTAATACTGGCCCATTTCATATACTCAAATGACAGGCTCAATTTCAACAAGGTTCTGGGCTGTATTTTAGGCTTTGCAGGAGTGCTCGCCATAAATTTCAGTACAGACTTACTGCATTTCTCCTTTTTAATCAAGGGTGAGGGTTTCGTCATGATTTCAGCCTTCCTGCTTTCAACAGGCTCAATATATGGCAAAAGGATATCTCAAACCCTGGATTCAACGGTAATAACGGGCTTTCAGCTCACCATCGGCGGTATTTTTCTGCTGGCATCAGGTTTCATGAATCACGGCTCCATCAAAGGTCTTAATCTCAGTTCCAGCCTGCTGCTCATATACCTTGCACTTTTATCCGCCGCTGCCTTCGGAATTTGGGCGGCACTGCTCAAGTATAACAAAGTTGGAGTTATATCAATGTATAACTTTCTCATACCAGTATTCGGCACCCTCCTCTCCGGCTTGTTTCTGCAGGAGAACATACTGAAATTTAAAAACTTTATTGCACTGATTCTGGTGTGTGCCGGAATTATCTTTGCAAATAGAAGCTCGTATAAACCTCAGGAGACTACAGAATAATTTACTAAAGGCCCTCCGGCGAAATTTTGTCAGAGGGCCAAACCTTTTTACTTTATCAGTATTTTAATGACAGCCTTTCTGACATGCCCCGTTTCCTTGACAGCTATGTTAGGCATATGGGCATCCTGAGGCATAAATATTACAAAACTTCCTTCCTGAACTGTAACAAAGTCTCCGGTTCCTTCACCGAATAAAACATCCCTGTTCTCATCATATTCAGCAGTAACCTTAATATTTTCTACATTGGTGTACCCCATTTTTTCTACACCTTGTATTATATATTGAACATCAATATACTTCCTGTGGGCTTCCCAAAATGCCTCACTGCTCTTCTTTGTTTCGTATTCGGAAACGGATAGATACATGTAACTTCCATCGATATAATAAGTGTCAGGTTTTAGAGTTTCCAAATCATTGTCCTGTAAATAGCGTAAAGCCCCTTCAATCTTCGAGCTTAAACCGTAATATGATGCCGCATTGCTTAGTTTATCTATTATCATATCTTTATACTCCCTTCTCTTGTGTACTAAGTTTATAATACATTATTAAATTATACCTAATATTTACTGAACCTTCAAAAACATGTGTTAAAATATAATTATTCATTTGTTTGTTCATAAGTTTGACACTAAGGTATACGGTACGTTTTTAATGTTTTGAGGGGGATTGATTTTGTGGAGCTTTGGAATATTTATGACAAGTACAGGCATATGACGGAAAAGGTACACGAGCGTGGGGTTCCCATTGCTGAAGGTGACTTTCATATTGTAGTCCATGTTTGGATAGTTAATGACAAGGGTGAAATACTTATTCAGAGGAGGCAGCCCTGGAAAAGAGGATGGCCCAATATGTGGGACTGTGCCGCGGCAGGTGCCGCCGTACTTGGAGATTCCAGCAGAGACGCTGCGCTGCGGGAAGCAAAAGAGGAATTGGGCATCGATTTGGACCTGAATAGAGGGCAGCTTCTGTTTACTGCAAAGTTTGAACGGGGCTTTGATGATATCTGGCTGGTGAGGCAGAACATCGATGCATCGGATTTACGGCTGCAGTATGAAGAGGTGGCGGAGGCAAAATGGTCAAACGAAAGTGAAATCCGGGAGATGATCCGCCGCGGGGAATTCATAGATTTCAATTATGTTGATGCCCTGTTCAAAGTGTTGAATTCAGAGATTTCCCTTGCAAGGGCAGACGTATGTGAGGCTGAAGTTTTACTTGAACTCCAGAAGGAAGTATTCAAACCTATATACGAGAAATATCAAGACCATGATACAAGCCCGGTAAATCAGACTAGGGATAAGTTTTTGAGAAAGTTTGAGCTTGGCGACTATTATAAAGTTCTTTACAAGGATAATCTGGCCGGTAGCGTATTTGTATACGAGAAAGCTCCGGGAGTTATGCGTCTGCACATAATAAACATCCTGGAGGAATATCAGAATAGGGGCATTGCCCAGGAAGTAATCTGGCGCCTTGAGCTGCTCTATCCCCAGGCGGAAAGCTGGTTACTTGAGACCATATTGACGGAGCAGCGAAACTGTCACGTTTATGAAAAGATGGGCTATAAAAGAAACGGTGAATTGAAAGCCATAAACGACAGACTGACTTTGGTGGGTTATGTAAAGGATAATCCTTCACGGCTGCAGGAAATATAATTAATAAGGGGTGCAGCCGGAAGGCTGCACCCCTTATATCATCAATTACAGGTATATCCAATACTCTTTAATACATGCTTGGGCATTACAAACCTGGCTGTTTTCTTTGGATCCACCACCTGGCAGATTTCAGTATTGCCGGTAAGGCTGAACAGCATTACCAGTTCTTCGTCCTTCACCTTTGTCTTACCCTTAAGAAGCTCATACATATCAAAAACCGCTCTATCAACAGCCTTGTCTAAGTCCTCAGAAGCAGCGATTGTTGATAGAACTTCACTGTTTTCAAGTACAGGGTTGGAAATTTTAAGCCCTTTGACAACCTCAATCTTTACAGTAACCCTGGCACTTGCTTCTGCGCCTGATACTCCTATTTCCCCGTCTCCCATAACAGCGTGCACATCACCCATGGCAAAGAGAGCTCCCTCATGAAATACGGGGAAATATATTGAAGCCCCATCTGCTATCATAGTGTTGTCCATATTTCCTCCGTGGCAGTCCGGAGAGCCACAGCTTATTTCCCCCGATTCCGGAGCTACGCCTATAACACCTATCATCGGCTTTACGGGAAGCTTGAGG
>JAUZPH010000582.1 GCA_030706065.1 Bacillota bacterium
CTATGGGACAGAAGACTTCCATGCAGTTTGAAGGCGTGATAGATCAGCCTTTAAATCCATTGGTGATGGCAATAGCTGCGGGAGCAACCTTTGTAGCAAGAACTTTTACCGGCGAAAGAGAACAGCTTGTTTATATATTGAAGGAAGCCATAAACCATAAAGGGTATGCTCTGATAGATATACTTCAACCCTGTGTAACCTTTAACAAGGTAAATACTTTCAAATGGTACAAGGATAGGATATATAAGCTGGATGAGAACTATGATCCTTCCGATAAGGCAAAAGCGTTTGAGAAGGCTCTTCAATTCGGTGATGAAGGTATTCCGACAGGAATAATATATCGTGAATTCGGTAAGCCTGTCTTTGAGGAACTTCATCCTGTAATAGCCCGGGAGGAGGTTCTTATAGATAGAAGATGGCAGGTATCGGATGCTCAAAAGTTTATAGAGGAATTTGTATAATTGATTGATAGCACAAAGCCTGAATGATTCAGGCTTTTCTTCTTTAAAAAGATTATAGATTTAAGATATGTGACTGGAGTACAGTATAAAAATAATTTTTAAGGAAATTTATATATTAGGTTATAATTTACAGTCAGTGTGTTTACGTAATAAAGTATAAATCACATAATACACAAAATTCTGAAAATGGCAATATAAGCTGATTTTTATTATATAATGGGGCTATAATGACGTATTAATTGTATGAAGGGAAGTAAATCCATGAACTTTCGGAAGATCATTTTGAACAAGGTATATTTCTCAGCGGATATACTGTTATTTGTCTTTATCATTTCAATAAAGATGCTCCAGTACGACAAGTACATAAATCCTGCAGGTCATACCTTTAAATATTTATTTCCTCCAATAGCGGCTTCCGTTTTTGTAATTGTCGGAATAAGCCTGATATTTAAAAGGAGAACCAGGTACAAGGTGCTGCTTGGAGCAGACATTGCAATTTCTATTATATTATTTGCAGATACGGTGTACTTTGGTTATTTCAAAGACATAATATCTGCAGGAGCTATAAGAAACAGCTTTCTTATAAAGGATGTTTCAGCAAGTGTGACAAGCCTCATAAGGCCGGTTTTCTTCCTGTATTTTATCGATATACTTATATTGATACCACTTAGCATATTCTATAAAAAACATCTTAAGGACAACTCAAGAATTCGCTTGAGGGCCGCAATGTCAATAATCGTTATTTTGATTTCTGTTTCAATGGATGCAGGGTATTTCAATAAGCTTGCCAAGGATCAGCCAAACCTTTTTGAAACTATGAGCAACAAGCTTTATATAGCTGAAATTCTCGGAAATGTCAATTATCATGCTGCAGATGCCTATTCATATATTGTAACCAGCCTTGGGAAGAGCAAGCTTCCGGAGGGAAGAGAAAAGGACATTAAGACCTTCCTTACCGGTATGGATACACAGAACGAACCAAAGATGAAGGGCGTGGGTGAAGGTAAGAACCTGATAATGATACAGGTGGAAGCACTACAACAGTTTGTTATCAACAAAAGTGTCAACGGCCAGGAGATAACTCCAAATTTGAACAAGTTTATTAATAGAAGCCTCTATTTTGATAATTTCTATTATCAGGTGGCGGAGGGTAATACCTCCGATGCGGAATTTATGGTGAATAACTCTCTTTATCCCGCTGCTTCCGGTGCTGCCTATTACAGATATGCCAATGATACTCTTGATTCGCTGCCCTCCAAATTTAATTCAGTCGGTTATTATACCTCTGTGATGCATGGGAATTCAGAGGGTTTCTGGAATAGAAACGTAATGTATAAAACCATGAAATTTGATGATTTTTATGGTGAAAAAAGCTTTGATATGAGTGAAAGGATAGGTCTCGGCTTGAGTGACAAGGCTTTCCTGAATCAGGCTATAACCAAGATGGATACTTTTAAGCAGCCTTTTTATAACTTTATGATTACACTGAGCAGCCACCATCCCTTTGACGGCGGCGGTGCCTTTGGCAGTTATGATGTTGGTGACATGAAGGGGACTCTCCTTGGAAGTTATCTTCAGGCAATCCACTATACTGATGCTCAGCTTGGAACTTTCTTTGATGAGCTGGAGAAAAAGGGTTATCTTGATAATTCCATTATCATCCTTTACGGAGACCATTATGCCATGCCGAAACAGAGCGAAAAGGATTTGTATAAATTCCTGGGTGAAAGCAATGCCAGCGATTTCACCTGGTTCCAGTATCAGAAGGTCCCATTCCTCATCCATTTCCCCGGGGACAAAAACAAAGGCACAGATCATACAGTGGCAGGCCAAATGGACGTACTGCCCACTATATCAAACATGTTCAATATAAATCAAAACAATTACTTTGGCAGGGATATGTTAAACGTGGGAAACCGCTTCCTGATCTTCAGAAATGGCTCCTTTATCAACGGAAAATATCTCTATATATCCTCGAATAACACTTACTACGATGAAAATACCGGTGAAAAGGTTGAGGAGGATGATAAGCTTAAAGCTATAAGAGATGAGGCACAGTTGGAATTAAGCTACTCCGATAACATACTGGATCATAATCTTCTGAAGGATCTGGATGAAAACTGACTCTAACAGCTAATCTAAATTGAATTGTATATGCATATAAATAGTGTAGAGGCACAGTTCTCTACACTTTGTCTTTCTATAAACTCAAAAAGGCCTTTTAATAATTTTCAGCAACTGACTAATAAATATTAAGGGGGTAGGATATGAGTCTTGCGAAGCTGTTAGTACTGGCGATGATAAGTGAAGCTCTATGGGAAACACTAAAGATGACTTGGCAAAATGGGAAAATATCAG
>JAUZPH010000583.1 GCA_030706065.1 Bacillota bacterium
CATTAATTTACAAACTTATTACAGCTTCTTTTCCATTTCTACATAAAGCCCATTGCGAAATGTTTCAAGAAATCCAGAATGTCGGTACAATGTAATTGCAGGTTCAAGTGTAATCCGTGTGCTCAAATGCAGAGTATGGTCGCCACACTGTTTTGCATGTTGCTCAACCATATCAAGCAACGATTTAGATATTCCGTGTCCACGATATTCCTTCTTTATAAACATACGTTTAACTTCGCCGACATAAGTAGATTTTTTGCGATAAGCAGCACATCCGATTGGCAGGTCATCAAAGTAGGCTACCCAAATATTATTTATATTTTCATTTTTACTATAACGGGTATAATAAACACTATCATCACCGAGAAAGTCTATCATAAAGTCATCTTGTTCTGAAAAGAGTTGAATAACCTCTTCGGAAATAACATCAAGGAATGCTATCTTCATAATTACAACCTCCTGCACAAAATACAAATAATCTGTAGTTCACATTTTTCAACCCCTGCGAACTAGTTCAATTATACAAGAAGTGGATAATTATGTATATACTTATTATTAATGGATTTGCTACAGCGGTGCTTTCAATACCCCTGGCAGTTATATAGTAAATGGGAGTGGGAGTTTGGCTATTTATAAAGGTTCATCGAGGGTCGTTAATAATATTAACGACTCTTGTGCAGCTTAAAATATCCACTTCAACTTGTGCATAATCATGTATAAGTTCGCTGCCACTATTCTAAAATTGTTCCGATGTCGTGGTAAGTGACTGGAAGTCACTTACTTGATTTGATAAAATATAATTGTGGTACTTTATTCCAGGAGGTTTTCTTTTCATGTTTAATATAATGGTCATTGAAGATGATAAAAAACTGGGTAGGCTAATTCAGGAGAGCCTTGAAAGATACGGTTTCCCTGTCTTTTGTATAGAGGATTTTAAAAATATAGAATCATCCTTTGAAAAGCTGGCACCGGATTTAGTCATTCTGGATATAACCCTCCCTTATTATGACGGCTTCTATCTCTGTAGAGTATTCCGACGCAAGTCAAAGCTTCCCCTCCTAATCATTTCTGCAAGAAACAGTAGTGCGGAACAGCTGCTGGGCCTGGAGCTTGGCGCTGATGATTATATCACCAAGCCCTTCGATATTGAAATTCTTATTGCAAAGGTAAAGGCTGCCCTGCGTAGAGCTTATGGCGAATATTCTGACGGGGTGGAAGAAAAGAGAATCCTCTGTGTCAAAGGGTTAAGCCTTGATGAAGGCAGTTTCAGATTATCATACAAGGATATGACGGCGGAGCTCAGCAAAAATGAAATCAAGATACTAAGAAAATTCCTTGAAACTCCTGATAAAATCATATCCAGGGAGGAATTGCTCACTGAGCTCTGGGATGACAGTGCCTTCGTGGATGATAATACCTTGACTGTGAATGTCACTCGTGTAAAACGGAAGCTGGAGCAGATGGGAATAGAAAATGCCGTGAGAACCATACGGGGAGTCGGTTACTTATTTGACTCCTCTTCAATGGAGGAGCTGCAGGATGAATAAAAGAATATTAAAAAATTTCATAAAAGACCATATTGGTTTTACAGTGCTGTTTTTCGGTGGCAGCCTGCTCATTACCCTTTTCTATAACATTTCTACCGGAAGTGCCGTGGAATGGTTCTATCCCTTTCTCATTACAACTTTTATCTTCTGTGTTTTCCTCATCCTCCGTTGGTTTAGATACTATCCTTTTAACCTCCGCCTGCTGAAGGCTTCTGAAGATTTCTGCTTAGACTTGTCCCCTTCTACCTGTGAGCAGCAGGAAATGAGTTTGATTCTTGAAATGACCCATCAGAGGTATATGGAAAAAATCAACGGCCTTCAATGGGAATACAAGAACAACAAACGTTTTATTTCACAGTGGATTCACAATATGAAAACCCCCGTATCCATCATTGACCTGGTGCTCCAAAAGACTCATCAGAAGGAGATGAGCTCAGATAATGCCCTTTCAGACATCAAAGAGGAAAATGTAAGACTGCTGGGCCTCCTTGATAAAACTCTTCAACTCCTCAGGCTGGAGGACTTCTCCGGAGATTATCTTCCGGAAAAGCTGGACCTTGGTACAGAAGTAAAAAGGGTGATTAACCGCCGAAAAAATCATTTTATCCACAGCGGGGTTTTCCCAAGATTGGAAGCCCCGGAGGAACCAGTCTGGGTACTTTCCGATGCCAAATGGAATGAAGTCATCCTGGATCAACTCCTATCCAATGCCATCAAATATTCCGGAAAAGGTGAAAACCCCAAAAAAGTATATATCACCATTGAAAGGCATGAAGATGAGGTTTTACTCAGGATAAGGGACGAGGGTATAGGCATCCCCGAATATGACCTGCACAGGGTCTTTGAAGCCTTTTTTACCGGAGAAAATGGAAGAAGCTACAGCAGCGCTACCGGTATAGGGCTTTATTTATGCAGAGCCATCGCAGAGAAGCTGGGGCATAAAATCCAACTGCAATCCAAGGTTGGACAAGGAACTGAGGTAACCATCACATACCTTTCAAAAGTGTAAGGTTTCATCATTTAGTTCGATGGATAGTGGCCCTCTGCTGCCATAAAATTAAGGTATAAATCTTACAGGAGGTTCTGATTATGAAGGTTCTGAGTGCAAAGAATATTACGAAAGTCTACGGCGGCAGCGGTGATGCAGTATCCGTTTCTGCCCTAAATGGTATTCATATTGAGATCGAAGCCGGCGAATTTGTAGGTGTAATGGGCCCTTCCGGCAGCGGAAAGACCACACTGCTTCAAATTCTTGGAGGTATATTAAAGCC
>JAUZPH010000584.1 GCA_030706065.1 Bacillota bacterium
CGGGGGCTTGAACAGTGAAAATGTCGGCAGAGCTATAGAAACAGCAGCCCCGGATATAGTGGACGTATCCAGCGGTGTGGAACAGGACGGACTTAAGAGCTTTGAATTGTGCAGAAATTTTATAAGAGAGGTGCGTAAGCCATGAATGGTAGATTTGGAAAATTCGGTGGACAGTATGTTCCGGAAACCGTAATGAATTCTCTTTTGGAGCTTGAGGAGGAACTGAGCAGGGCACTCAGTGATGAAGACTTCAAGAGGGAATATAATTATTATCTCAGGGAATACAGCGGAAGAGAAACGCCTCTGTATTATGCCCAGAATCTTACGGAGCTTTCCGGCGGTGCGAAAATTTATCTTAAGAGGGAGGATTTGAATCATACCGGTGCCCACAAGATAAATAATGTTATCGGACAGATACTCCTGGCCAGGAGAATGGGAAAGAAGAAGGTTATAGCAGAAACAGGGGCAGGACAGCACGGAGTTGCGACGGCTACTGCTGCAGCCATGTTCAAGATGGAATGTGAAATATTCATGGGCCGTGAAGATGTTGAAAGACAGGAACTTAACGTCTTTAAGATGAGAATGCTTGGCGCAAAGGTTACTCCGGTGGACAGCGGCAGTGCTGTTTTGAAGGATGCCGTCAATGAGGCAATGAGAAAGTGGGTTTCAAATATAAGCGACACCTTCTATGTAATAGGATCCGTTATGGGACCCCATCCTTATCCGATGATGGTCAGGGAATTTCAGAAGATAATCGGAGAAGAAGTAAAGGTTCAGATAATGGAGAAAGAGGGAAGGCTTCCAGATTATATAGTAGCCTGTGTCGGAGGAGGCAGTAATGCCATGGGAATATTTTATCCCTTCATTCAGAATAAGGAGGTTGCCCTCATCGGTGTAGAAGCGGCAGGACAGGGAATTGACACCGGCTTTCATGCTGCCTCAATAAACGGGGGTTCCGTGGGAGTTATCCACGGTATGATGACCTATGTTCTGCAGGATGAGGACGGCCAGGTGATGCCGGCTTACTCAATATCGGCGGGGCTGGATTATCCAGGAATAGGCCCGGAGCATGCAGAGCTTCATGAATCCGGCAGGGCAAAGTACACCTATGTGACGGATGATGAAGCAGTCAGTGCCTTTAAAACGCTCTGCCTGGAGGAAGGTATCATTCCTGCCCTGGAAAGTTCCCATGCCATTGCCTATGGCTTGAAGCTGGCAGCGGGACTAACCAAGGAAAAGATTATCGTAATAAACCTTTCAGGAAGAGGGGACAAGGACATTTACAGCATAGCAGACAAAATGGGGGTGAAGATATGAATAGAATAGACAGGGTTTTTTCAAGGCTTAAGGAAGAAAACAGAAAGGCACTTATTACCTTTATAACCTCCGGGGATCCCAGCCTCGATGCAACGGGGGAAATCATACTTTCCATGGATAAGGCCGGTGCAGATATAATAGAGGTTGGTATACCTTATTCGGACCCTTTGGCTGATGGGCCAGTGATACAGAACTCCTATGCAAGGGCTCTGAAAAATGGCGTGAAGATTAAGTCTGTAATAGATAAAATTGCAGAGACCCGTTTAAAGACAGAAGTTCCCCTTGTTTTCATGGTATATTACAGCTGTATATATAAATATGGTGCAGATAAATTCGTTAGGAACTGCCATGCAGCAGGTATAGACGGGATAATAATTCCTGACCTGCCTTTGGAGGAAAGAGTAGAAATCAGAAATATATGTGACAGCTATGATATTTACCTTATCCCATTGGTAGCACCTGCCTCCAAGGACAGGATAAAGGAAGTGGTGGAAGATGCCAAAGGCTTTGTTTACTGTGTATCGGTAAATGGTGTTACAGGAATGAGACAGGCACTCGCCACCGACCTGGAGAGTTATATGAAGGTGGTTTCCAAATATACCGGGGTGCCCAAGGCACTGGGCTTTGGAATTTCGAATAAGGAAATGGCGGAAAAATATAAACCTTTCTGCGACGGCGTAATAATAGGAAGTGCCATAGTAGATATAATTTCACAGGAACCTGGGATAACGGACAGTACAGACAAACTCAGGCGCTTTGTCAAAGAAGTTAGGGAGGCATTGGACAAATAATAAGTACGGAAGTTAATATAAAGCTATAGGAGCACGGTGCAAACTAAATGCACCGTGCTTTACACTGTAATTGAAATGACGTAAAAAAATGTTTCAAAATAACTAAATAAAAAAGGAAAAAATTACATGATATAGAATATATAGAATATATAGGATATATAGAATGATTTGAAAATTTAGGAGGTTATTATGAGTACATTGTGTTATTGTCTTCAATGCAGAAGGGTATTTAATGAGGAGAATGGATGTCCTTATTGTAAGGGAACTTCCGTAAAAGAATTAAGTAAGGATTCTCCTGTAAACGTTTTGGGGAGCAAGCTTAAGGGCAAGGTTTTAAAGATTGAAGAGGGTAAAGCCAGGCTGCTTATAAGGGATGAAAATAATCAGAAGTATATAAAGGAGTTTGAGGCGGACAAGCTAAGAAAAATATTATAATAATGTAATAATTAAAAGACTCTGTTATAAAATAAGGTTATAATAGAGTCTTTATTTATGGAGGTTATATGAATACTTTTGAAGTATCTGTAAGGCTGCTTCTGGCAGTGGTAATCGGAGGGCTGATAGGGTACGAAAGGGAACTGAACAACAGGGCTGCAGGTTTTAGAACCCATATACTTGTTTGTGCCGGTGCTGCCATTACCTCAATGATAGAACTATATTCCGTGGACAGTCTGAAACAGATAATCGCCGAAAACCCGGCAGTTACA
>JAUZPH010000585.1 GCA_030706065.1 Bacillota bacterium
AGACCAACTCCGATTCCGCCGACCTCATGAAAAAGAATTTATACTTCTTCTCTGATGATGAACAAAAAATCTCTTCAACCTCGCTGTAGCTCATACTCCGTCCTTCCTCTCCTTTATCTGTAATACTATTGTAACAATTCCAGCATGAGGAAATCAAGAAGCCAGTATAATCCGCAAAAAAGCAAGGGTACGCATTTCAACAGAAACAGCGTACCCCTGAGGTATTATTCCGGATAAATTATTCGTTCCTCGGATATATTCAGTATGACTTCATTCAGATACTTTTTGGCATAGTACTTGGCCATAGGAAGATTTAAATCTATATAATTGCCGCAGTCCCTGGGGCTTGCACCGGGAATCTGTCCTTCATAGCCAATTATAAAGTCAATCATCCTGTGCAGTAAATCAAGTATCTGCTTCGGTTCCAGATCTCCGGCAAGAATCAGGTAGAAGCCTGTCCTGCAGCCCATGGGCCCGAAATAAATTGTTTTTCCTCCCCATTCAGCATCATTTCTAAGGAAAGTTGCACCTAAATGCTCTATGGCATGAATGGCGTCGGTATCCATAACCGGTTCGTCATTGGGCTTCGTAAATCTTAAATCAAAAGTAGTTAAAACATCACTCTGCAGGTAATCCTTGCGGGAAACATATACTCCAGTTAACAGGTTCAAATGATTAACCGTAAAGCTTGCTATCTTCTTCATTTTAACCCCTCCTCCAATCAATCTACAGGAGGATGCGAAAAACATAGCCATTCTTTTTCGCGGTCCGCTTGTGGCAAGCCACACGCGGCGTAGCGAAACCTATAGAATGGCTTTTCTCACAGCCTCCTATATATCATATATTACTTTTGCCACTGCATTATGTCAATTTAAAGATTCAGGAAAAGGCGGAAAGCTGTCATTTTATCAGCTTTTCAATCTGACTGTCCGAAGCCTCCGGAAACAGTTTCGCAATATGATTTGCTATCAATTTTTTAGATTCTTCCGGTTCACTCTTATATTTTGAAGTCACAAAATCCGCTCCAAAGACAGCTTCACTGAGGGCGTACCGGCCAATGCCCCAGCCGTATTCACGGCCGGATTTGTCACGCTTATGCTCAAAGCATTTTACTGTTATATAGGTCTGCATCTGCAGGAGAGTCAAGGCAGAATCAAAGCCCTTTTCTCCATCCTTCCCAAAGCCTCCAAGCTCCTTCATATCGGTGGATAACATATTTCCTTTTTCCGTAAGCAGGTCGATGAGTATTTTGCATTTCCGGGATGCAAGGCCGTCTTCATAGCGTGCATCAAAATCATAACCGTCCCGCCGATAGTTCACAAGGTCCGGATACCACCTTTTACTAACAAAGCCTGCCTTTTTATCAAACAACTTTGCATAGGCTATATTACCGGCAGAGGCAATTTTCTCCCTCCACTCCCAGGGCCCCTCAACACCGTCAACAAACCAATACTGCCTCGGTGTACATTCTTCAACGGAGAATCCAGCAATATTGCTTCGGAACATGGGTAGAAAGCCTATTTCCTCAATCAGCTGCTGCAGCTCAGACTCATTATGTATGTATGGAAGTTTCATAAGTCTCCCTCCTTCGTATTCCAATATTCACATTATATAACTTAAAACCGTATTATTATATCCTTTCCGCGCTCTTTTCCTTCCGAAACCATGGTATGAGCATGGAAACCTTATTCCGATATTGTGCATAATCCGGCCTGGAGGCTAAAACATGCTGCTCCATCATAGGTATGCTTATGAATATAAACAACAATGCAATAAGCACCGGCCCCACTGCAGTTTTCCACAGCGACGGTATGGCACCAATCTGTATCAGCCATATACCCGCCCAGAAGGAAACCTCGCCAAAATAGTTGGGGTGCCTGGAAAATCTCCACAATCCCCGGTCGATACACCGTGTCCTTACATCCGCCGACCCTCTGAATTCCCTCATCTGCTTATCTGCATAATATTGAATAATAGCAGCTGCTATACATATTATGAACCCAAGGACCGATATTAAACCTGCCCGGCCTTTATCAAATATCCCGTAATAAGCAGGAACCATCCCAAAGAACACTAGTACCGTTGGCATTATATTGATCCCCATCAGGTTTACAATAAACCACTTACGGCCTGTACTTTTCTTAAGCATCTTATATCTCCAGTCCTGCTGTCCTATTCCGACCCAACCGGTGGCCCAGTTCCAGGTAAGCCGTATTCCCCAAAACAACACTGCAAGGAGAAACAGGATATCTACTGAAGAGACCGGGCTTTCTTTCAGTAAAATCCAGCAGGGTATTATGACTACAGGCGCCGCGCTCCAATATGGGTCATACAGGCTGGAATTCCTTGCAGCAGCTCCGGCTATCCACACAACAATTGTTGCGGCAAGGTCTCCTGCAAAAGTGGCAAAGAGCGCACCACTGCCGTAGTACCAATGAAAAACGAATACCCCTGCTGCAAAGGCAATCAAGTATAAGAAAAAAACAAAAACAAGTGCCGGTCCACGGTTCTTTAATATCTCCATAATTAACTCCTTGACATACTATAATAAGGATGTGCCCCTACCGCACATCCTTTGTTCCATAAAAAATAAGAAACTTAGTTATGTTCCTCAATGTGAAAGCAGGTAAAAGCCTTCCTTTGCCGCAACAATCCTTAGATTATACTCCTTAATATAATTCCGGGCAGTTTCATCTTCAGGAATAAAAAGCAGCGTATTCTCCGATGCTGAATTCAAAAATGGTTCAATGCCTCCGTTAACAGTTTTAAAGTCACACCATATCTCCGCACTGAGAAGGTGAACCTGCTGCCA
>JAUZPH010000586.1 GCA_030706065.1 Bacillota bacterium
GGAATATCCAAGATTGGGTTGTTTATAGACTCCACTGAAGAAGATTGGAATTATCTTATCGATACAAATCTAAAAGGGACTTTCAATATGACGCACAGTGTACTCAAACATATGATGAAGTTCAAGAGCGGTTCAATATTAAACATTTCTTCAATATGGGGTGTAAACGGTGCCTCCTGTGAAACTGTTTATTCCTCCACAAAAGGTGCCATAATCTCCTTTACAAAAGCTCTTGCAAAAGAAATGGGGCCATCAGGCATAAGAGTTAATGCATTGGCTCCCGGTATAATTAATACCGGAATGAATAACTGGTTAACGGAGGAAGAGAAGGCAGAACTTACAGAAGATATCCCGCTTTGTACAATGGGCGACCCTATGGATATTGGGAATGCAGCAGCCTTCCTCTGCAGTGATGAGAGCAGATACATAACTGGTCAGACATTAATAGTTGATGGAGGCTTTCTATAAAAGAAACAGCTTATAACACCTGGGCAGGGTGCTATAAGCTGTTTCTTTTATGAAGGCTTTGACAGGGTAAAGAAGAACCTTACACCCTCTTCCGTATTTCTTACTCCAAAGGTACTATTATGCATCATCAAGATATTCTTTACTATTGATAAACCGAGCCCTGTGCCACCTACATTCCTGTTTCGGGATTTATCAATCTTGTAGAATTTATCCCAAATGTTGCTCATTTCTTTTTCAGCAATCTTTTCTCCAGAGTTTTCGATGCAAACCATATAGCGATTGGTCTCTTCTGTGGCGAAAACCTCTATTTTCCCTCTATCCGGTGTATGCCTGATGGCATTAGTAAGAAAATTTGTTACTACCTGTTCTATTCTGACAATATCGCCTACAGCAAAAATATTTTCCGGCCATTCATAGGTTAGTTCAATGCTTTTCTGATTCATGAACTGCTTGTGCTTATATATGCATTTATAAAGAAGCTCATCCAGCTGGAAAACTCCCTCATTCAGTTTGAAGGTGCCGCTTTCCAGTTGTGACAAATCAAGCATGTCTGATACCAGGTTGCTCATCTTTGAAGATTCGTCCATAATAACTTCCAGATAGAAGTCTTTTGATTCTTCATCTGCTATGCCGTCCCTCAGCCCTTCAGCATAACCAGAGATTATGGAAATAGGAGTTTTAAGCTCATGGGATACACCGGCTATAAAATCCTTCCGCATGCCATCAAGCTGTCTCTCCCTCTCTATGTCTCTTTCAAGCTGTATGTTCCTTTCCCTCAGTTCATTGAGAGCGGTATTTAATCTCTGGCTAAGGAAATTCAGCGTGTTTGCAAGATTTCCAATCTCATCTTCACTGTTTACGTCACATTGAGTTGAAAAATCCATCTCGGAAATCCTTACAGCCGCTCTATTCAATTTTATCAGAGGTTTGGATATCATATTTGAATAGATAAGGGATAATAAAAGGGTTATAATAAGTGCACCGGCAAACACATAAATATAAAATTCACGAATTACATCAGAAGCCTCCTCAATAGGCTGCAGTGAAGAAACTGCCAGAATGATATTCTTACCGCCTTCAAAGTTAAATGGGGAATAACAAACGATATTTTCAATATCATAATCTGGATTATTATAGGTAGTTGTCGTAGTGATCTTCGTATTTAATATGGATTTAAACTTTGTTGGCGATGAAGTCCAATCATACAAAACCCTGCTGATTGTACTGCTCTTACTATTGTCTGAGTCAGGTTTAGTATCGCCAACAAATGCGTAAACGCCATTTTCATTTAAAATTACAATCTTTGCATTATTGTTTTCTTCAAATTGACGCAGCATCCTGGAGAGGCTCACGTTACTTATATAATTGTTTGAATAAAGGCTTTTGAATTGTTCAACATTTTTTTGCAGCATCTTAACCTTTTGATCCTTGTAGAAGTCACCAAAAAAAACACTCTGAAAAAGCATTGTTATGGTAATAAATATAATTAAGAGTATGGATGTTATGATAAACAGCTTCTTCCAAATGTTTTTCTTCATCTCTTCACCTCAAACCTGTAGCCGCTGCCTCGAATGGTGGTTATAAGATTTGCCTTTTCTCCAAGCTTTTCTCTTAGCCTTTTTATGTTGGTATCCACTGTTCTGGTGTCTCCATAGTAATCAATACCCCAGACATTATCCAGAATTTGATTGCGAGTAAGAGCAATATTGCTATTCTTAACGAGATACAGCAATAGTTCATATTCCTTGGGTGAAAGCAGAACTTCTTCATCAAATACCTTTACTTCGTGTGAAAGCTCATCTATTGTCAATCCTTCAAAATCCAATAAAGAAGTATTGGTGAGGCTATTAGATTCCATCCTTTTTAGCAATACCTTTATCTTTGCAATCAATACCTTGGGGCTGAAGGGCTTGGTGACATAATCATCTGCACCAAGTTCATAGCCCAAGAGCTTGTCATCCTCTTCAGACTTTGCAGTCAGAATAATTATTGGAATATTAGAGGATTTTCTGATGGCCTTGCATACTTCCCAGCCGTCCAGAAAAGGCATCATTATATCAAGAACTACAAGATTTATCTTTTCCTTTCTAAATACCTCAATAGCCTCAATACCATTTGACGCCTCCAAATAACGAAAGCCTTCCTTCCTAAGATAATCTCCAAGAAGAATTCTCATTCTCTTTTCATCCTCAACAATCAGAACACTTTTATCCAATATAATCACTCCATTACAGAATTTTAAAAGCAATTATTAAAGAAAATTACTATAAACTGTTCACTTATACTGCTTTATAATGTAAAATTATCACATAATAC
>JAUZPH010000587.1 GCA_030706065.1 Bacillota bacterium
AATCTTTCATCCCTTTGCAGGGCCAATTTATGATAATCAGGGCGCACTTGTAATTGAGAATGATGAAAGCGCCACCCATGAACAGATACTCTCCATGAAGTGGTTTGTAGAGGGTGTCGAAACAGATTCTGCCATTAAACCTTAGTAATATTATTTCATAAGGACTGTTATATACGGGAATACTTATTATATAATAATTTGCCTATTAATTAAGTTGCTTTGACATAGCCGGAAATATCTTCGACTTACTTAAAGATGCTGCTGAAGCAAAATGGAGGCGATACAATGATTATTAATATGATAGGTGTTCCTCTTTTCTTCGGAAGTGACAGAAAAGGGGTTGATGAAGGCCCAAACAAGCTCCGTGAAAATGGACTGGAGGCAGTCATAGAAAAATATGGCCATTATTTGTATGATTTAGGTAACCTGTTTGTGAAAAATGTGGACGAGAGTCATAAATTTTCCACAGACAAAAGAATGAAATATATAGATGAAATAGTAGATGTCAACACCAATCTGGCTCATCAGGTTTACTGCTCCCTGAAATCAGGCTGTTTTCCTCTGGTAATCGGCGGAGACCACTCCCTGGGACTGGGCAGTGTAACCGGCGCAAGCAAATACTATGACGACCTCGGAGTTATCTGGATAGATGCCCACGGCGATATAAACACCCACGAAACCACCGCCACCGGAAATGTGCATGGAATGCCGCTTTCTGCTGCTATGGGTTTTGGCTATGACAGGCTGGTTAATCTATATTACGATGGCCCAAAGGTAAAGAAGGAAAATGTCTTTATCGTGGGTGCCAGGGACCTGGATGACGATGAGATCGAAATGATTGAAAAGATGAAGCTGAATGTCTGGACTACAGATTATATAAAAGAACACAGCATAAATAAAACAATGGATGAGGTTTTCCAAAAGTTAAAAGAAAGAGATATCGACAATATCCATGTAAGCTTTGATATTGACGTGCTGGATAAAGCGCTGGTACCTGGAACAGGAACGCCTGTGGAAAAAGGCATAACCACGGAAGATGCAAAATCAATTTTACGTACCGTATTGGAAACCGGGCTTGTTAGATCAATGGATATAGTAGAGCTTAATTCAAGGCTTGACAAGGGTGATGCAACTTTAAGAACCACCATGAATATAATTGACTTTTGTTTTTCCATAATTAAATAAATGGGGCCATCGGAAGATGTTCCCCATTTTTATTTATACTCCAGAAAATAATGGTCATATGCATTAATTACCGTAGTATCCTTATAGTACCTTATCCTTTCAGGCTGATAGCCATAACTCAAATGCTGATGGCCATGTATAAGATATTTTGGCGAATATTTATCCATAAGTTTATTAAAGCATTTAAACCCCGTATGGCACAAATCCTCTCCATCCCCAATACCAAAGGGCGGAGAATGGGTAAGTATTATATCCACTCCCTTGTTGCACCACAGCTTTAGCCTCATCTTATTTACTCTTCTGTTCATTTCTTTTTCCGTATATTGATAGTAGCCCCGATTATACCTCATACTTCCGCCAAGGCCCATTATACGTATTCCTTTATAGGTCACTATACGCCCGTCAACGTTTTCACAGCCCTCCGGAGGATTTTTCAGATACTTGTCATTGTGATTGCCGGGTATATAAAACAAAGGTGCCTTTATCAGAGTCACAAGAAAGGATAGATATTCCGCTTTAACATCGCCGCTGGATAATATCAGATCCACATCACTGAATTTTTCCGGTTGAAAGTAATCCCATATGTATGGTGATTCTATATCTGCAACTAACATTATTTTCAAGTATACTCCCACCTTTCAACCTAAAAAATTTAGATTAAGACACACACATATATATTATACACAAAAAATAAGGAAGACACAAAGACTTATATTAAAGCTTTGTGTCCTATGGTTACCTTTCTGAAAGCCACGGATTTACAAGAAAACCGTAACAAATTTGATTGTAAATAAATCACACATCACATTGTCATCTGTTTCCGCTTCTCTTAGAACTATATAACTTACACCTACATTCAGTAAAGTTCCTTCTCTATCTCTCAGCTGGCTTGTGCCTATCAGAAACTCCACACGTACGAACCTGCCGACCAGTGTTCTTAGGTATCCCTGAATATATCTTGTGTCCAGAAATACTGGCGATCCCGGTGCTTCCACAAAAGTGGCGCCTGGTATTAGTGAAGGCCCGGTAGGTTGCCCTCCTATTGTAACAGGTGCCTGGGGCAGTATTCCGGTTGTTGGGGATGGCATTCCCGTGGCAAGTGGAGCTGATGGGCCTTGAAATATGTTACCTGGCGCCTGCATGCCCGGCATCATCGGACCCTGCATGGAAGGTGTTGTCATTGGCCCCTGCATTGCACCCATACCGCCAGGTCCCATCATTGAAGGCATGGTCATCGGTCCCTGCATCGGCATCTGTGTTCCAAACCCACCCTGACCCATGGGCATCGGAGCAGGATTTTGTCTGAACTGGCAATCTGAACAAAAATCGTCGAACATTAATATCCTCCTAAATATTGATATGAAGATTTATGTCGTAAAATAAAGTGCTGTTGGATTGTAGAAGCAATGCTGTCTGATTCTTACCTGAAAACTTCCTGACCCGTTATAGGGGAATGTATAGGGACATGAAGGTACAAAGGGGTTGAAATACCACAATGAAGCGCCAACATTGAAAGTTCGATTACCGGCCAATGCCCAATCAGCAATGCTGTAGTGAATTTGCTCCGGCGGATTTGCCCATATAGTCT
>JAUZPH010000588.1 GCA_030706065.1 Bacillota bacterium
AAAAGCGAGTCCTACACTTTTATGCGTAAGTGGACAACCAAATATGTCTTCCCTTATAATCCTTGATAAGTTGGTGGACAGTGGAGCTGCCATCTATTACAGCGGAGATTTTGATCCGGAAGGGCTGCAAATCAGCGATAATTTGAAAAGAAGATATGGTAACAAGCTGAATTTATGGGGGATGAGCATAGAAAATTATAATAAAATAAAAGGCAATAATTCTTTTGAAGACAGAATTGCCAAATTAGACAGCCTTGCTTCACCGGAGCTTAAGGAGCTTGCAGAAGAAATGAAAAGGGCAAAAGTTGCCGGCTATCAGGAACTGCTGGTGGAATTTTACTGCAGGGATATATTAAGTTTTCATCGTTCCTGATACCGATGGGGAAATTTAAACCATAATAATTCTCCTGAGAAAATATCGAATCTTCACTGTTTTTTTGAAGGAGATAAAAAGTATAGAGATGGTAGAAAAGATTGAAGATGAAACCATAAAGCTGCAGTGTGTCAGCATGCTATACGCACTAATGGAGAAGTTCGGCGATGAAATAAGTAAAACAAGATTGAAGGAGTTGATTAATTTGACAGAGATAGGAAAAATGATAAGGGATGAGGCAATAAAAGAGGGTGAAGCCAAAGGAAAGGCGGAAATAATTGTAAAGCAGCTTATAAAGAAATTTAAAAAGCTTCCTGATAAGTATGTTAAGCAGATAAAGGGACTTTCTGAAGAAGCACTTGATATCATAGCAACAGATATATTTGACATGGAGAAGGTAGAGGATTTGGAAAGATACTTTTAAATAAAACCTTGAGAGATTACAAAAATATATGGGCAGAGATGACCAATATTGTTAAAGACTACGATAAGATTGGAAAGAGAAAAAAGAAAGAGGATGACAATCATTTGAATAAACATGCAATGCATCTTATCAGGTTGTTTATGATGGCCATTGATATTTTAGTAAAGGAAGAAATCAATACCTATAGAAAAGATGAGCAGGAACTGTTATTAAGCATTAGAAATGGAAGTTTTCAAAAATCAGATGGAGCATTTAGTGAAGAGTTTTATGAATTGCTTGCAGAATATGAGAAGAAATTGGAGTATGCGGCAAAGAATACAAATTTGCCTGAGGAACCTGATATGGGTAAGGTTCAGGACTTTGTTATGAGTGTAAATGAAAGAGTGGTACGGGATGAAATATAAAGATTTCGATGGAATATAGATGCGGAAATTTATTTTTTAACTTATCGCCAGGGATGAGAATGTGCATAGATCTGTGTAAATTACTTTAGACAAGTTAAGCTTTTTCTGGAAATTAGTATAGGAAGTTATTTCCTATACTAATTTTTAACTTTTTGGGTATTACTAAAACTGAGAAAGTGTATCTGTTATTAGTGTTACAATAAAGCTTGATATTATGCATGAATTTTAAAAAGTACAAGCTTTGTATTCTTTTAGGCATCAATCCTTTCTTCAAACATTATTGATAACTGTGCTAATGTCATTGACCAATTCTGAACCGGTGAAGTCCACTTCTTCATAACAACCTCAGTAGCAAGGAACAGGGACTTTCGCAGGGAATCATCTGTTGGGAAGACTGTTCTGGTCTTGGTAAACTTCCTGAGTTGCCTATTGAAGCCTTCAAGAGCATTTGTAGTGTAGATTATCCTTCTTATCTCTGGAGGATAGGCAAAGTATGTACTGAGATTCTCCCAGTTGTTCCGCCAGGAATTTATCACGATTTCGTATTTCTTTCCCCATTTCTTATCAAGGCTATCAAGTTCAGAGGCAGCAACATCTTCATTTGTTGCCTGGTAAACTGCTTTAAGATCCTGCATGAACTCTCTCATATCCTTGGAAGCTACATACTTTATAGAGTTTCTTATCTGGTGTATTATGCAGCTTTGTATACTAACGTTAGGGAAAACAGACCTTATAGCGTCTGGGAGCCCTTTTAAACCATCCATACAGGCTATAAGTATATCTTGAACGCCTCTATTCTTCAGGTCATTGCACACAGAAAGCCAGAACTTTGCACCCTCCTGCTCGCCAACCCAGATACCTAAAATATCTTTGTGCCCTTCCATATCTAGGGCCATACAAATATAAGCAGCCTTTGAAACAATCTTATGATCATCCCTTACTTTAAAGTGCACAGCGTCCATATAGACAATTGGATACACTGAATCAAGGGGCCTATTTTGCCACGCTGCCGCTGACTCCATAACCTTGTCGGTTATCTTGGAAATCATTGAAGGTGACACATCGATACCGTATAATTCTTGCATTTCAGCCTGTATGTCCCTATCGGACATGCCCCTCGCATATAGGGCTATAATCTTCTTGTCCAGTTCATTGCACACTGTTTCATACTTCTTAACAACCTTCGGCTCAAATTCAGCTTTTCTATCTCTGGGGACATCAAGTTCAAAGTCACCGAAGCTGCTTTTCATGCTTTTCTGACTGTACCCGTTCCGGTAGTTCTTGCCACCTTCATCGTCGCCTCGCTCATATTTTGGACGGCCTAGATGTTCTTCCATCTCTGCTTCAAGAAGTTGTTGGATTACTCCACCAAGGAGCTTCTGCATGAGTCCGTCTTTTCCAACTACGTCCTCCATGGTCTTACATTTCTTTATCTCGGCTTTAAGGTCTATGTCTGGTACTTCAAGATCAATATCTCTCATAGTGTTTTCCTCCTAGATCATTTTGTAGATATTGTTTCCATATTTACCATCCATCCATACAAAAAAGATGTAGGTAGATTTT
>JAUZPH010000589.1 GCA_030706065.1 Bacillota bacterium
CAGTGCTGCTAAAAATTTAAGTATGCAAAAATGAATAGTGCCGCCTGCAGGGTGCCGGACTTACTGCAGCTTCAATCTGTATCTGTGTGCCCTGTAGACGGCACTCTTAATCTTTATATACTATCTCTCCGCTTATGATTGTGTATTTTACCCTAGAACTCAAGTCCAGAGGATTTTTATCGTACACTACTATATCTGCATCAAAGCCCACCTTAAGCTGTCCTATCCTGTCCTCGCAATTTAAGATATCCGCGGCATTTACGGTAATTGTCCTTATAGTGTCGTTGTAGGACAGGCCTTCTACTTGAATCATAGCTGCCACAGTTCTTAAACGGTCTATTGAATTGTAGGGATGATCGGTAATAAGGGCAGTTTTAACACCGGCATTCACTAATTCTACTATGGAGCCGTAGCTTCTCGCCTTAAGCTCCATCTTTATCCTTGGAGTCAGTATGGGCCCAAAGGCTACCGGTACATTTTTTTCTTTCAGATATTCTTTAACCAGATGGGCCTCAGTGCCATGCTCAATGACAAGTTTATTTATATGAAATTCCTCGGCGATTCTAACGGCGGTAACAATATCGTCAGCCCTGTGAGCATGTGCCCGGAGGGGTATTTCATTTCTCAGCGCCGGAAGCACTGCCTCCAAACGGATATCCCGTTTCTCAAGTTTCCCGTTTTCCTTTTGTGTCATGTAATCCTCAGCCCGCATGAACAGCTCCCGGATTAATCCGGCAACTCCCATCCTGGTTACAGGACACTTGTCTTTGATTCCATAGGTGCTTAAGGGGTTTTCGCCCAGGGAGATCTTAAAGCCCACAGGATTTTTCACTATCATTCTATCAATAATTGTACCATTGGTTTTTATGGCTGCATTGAGACCGCCTACCACATTGTTGCTGCCGGGGCCGCTCATTACACAGGTGACTCCCGAACGGACCGCATCTCTGAAAGCCACATCAAAGGGGTTTATGGCATCGATGCCCCTCAGGTGAGGAGTAACAGGCTCTGAGGTCTCATTATTGTCGACTCCGATTTTCCCGGTGGATTCCTCTATGATGCCCACGTGGGTATGGCAGTCTATGAAGCCTGGGTAGACGAGCTTCTCCTGCAGATCCAGTACTTCACAGTCATTGGCCTCTCTTGATATGGATTCTCCTATCTCGGCTATTTTATCATTGATTACAAGGATATCCACACTGTTGTACGAGTCCTTCTCCAGGTCATATAAAATGCCATTCTTTAAAAGAATGTCCTTCATTGCTCTCACCCTTTCATGGAAGTTTCCGATTTGTAAAGTATATAAAAAGCATGGACAGGTAGCTGCCTATGCTTTTGATTTAAATCAATATCTATTTGAAAGTGGACGTTATATTGCCACTACTTCCCTGTTTTCACTGTTGATTCTGCTCTTTACCAACTCCAAAAGCGGCATATATTCCTCAAAGAATATTATGGTAATATCTCCCGGTTCAGCGTAATCAAGGGCTTTTTCCAGGGCAGTTACCTCGTCAAGGATTATTTCCAGCTTCGAACTTTCAAAGCCCGCATTTGAAACACCTCTTCTTAGCAGCTGGGCAACTTCACCGGGAAGTCGGCCTCTTCTGTCCTTATCTTCCTTTATTATGATGCGGTCAAAATAGCTTCCAGCAATTCTTCCAACTTCAATTGTAGTCCTATCCAGCCTGTCACCGGGGACTCCTATCACACCGATGAGTTTTTTGTGCTCCATCCTCGACAATCCTGAAAGCACCGAATTATATCCGTCAATATTATGCCCATAATCCAGAATTACACGGACGCCGTTGATATCAAAAATGTTGAACCGTCCCGGGTTGAGCTCTTCACTGCACTGGAAGTTTTCGAGGCTCATTCTTATTATGGAAGGGTCAACACCGAAACCAATCAGAGCCCCGCAGGCAGCCATGGCATTTTGAGTATTATATCTCAAGGTACCTTTGTAGGATATGCCGATATCTTCCACAGGCATCAATAGTATTCGATCCATAATGTTTTCTATATACAGGCAGCCCTTATCAATATAGATGCCAAAACCGCCTTCTTTTATGCTTCTTCGAAGTATTTCATTATCCTTGTTCTCTGAGAAGATTATCAGTTTGCTCCTCAGCCTGTTCAATATGCTTATACTCGTGGCATCGTCACCGTTGATGACAACATAACCGTCATCTTTCACAGACTCGCCAACAAGGGCTTTTACTTTTGCCAGGTCCTCCATGGTGTCTATGCCATCAAGGCCAAGATGGTCGTCGCCGATATTGGTTATTACCGCCACATCTGCGAGGTCATAGGCCAGGCCCTCCCGGACTATTCCGCCCCTTGCTGTTTCCAGCACAGCCACAGCTGCTTCATCGCTGGAAAGTACCATCCGGGCACTGCGGGGTCCGGTTGTATCGCCTTCATAGATGCACCGGCCGTTGATATAGATTCCATCGGTTGTAGTCATTCCGACTTTCAAGCCGGAGTTTGAAAGTGCATAGGCTATAAGCCTTGTAGTTGTAGTCTTACCGTTAGTACCGGTAATAGCTACGATGGGAACAGAATATTTAACCTCTGCAAGGGAATTCCGACATTCCTCCTGAAGTATCTGCTTTAAACTCTGTAATTTACTCGATAAACCTACTTCCCTGCCTTCTACCAGTGAGTTTATGATTTCCACTGCAATATTTCCGGCTTCTATTCCGGTATTCCTGTATTTGAATTCATAAACGGTATAACAGATAGAAGAACCGCTTTTGCTCTC
>JAUZPH010000059.1 GCA_030706065.1 Bacillota bacterium
ATGGAGGGCGCATCCTGACTTATTGTAGCTTCCCCCTTCTGGTTCAAAACCTGCTTCAAATCTGGCTGGTTTATTGCAAACAATACGGCGGCTACAAGCCATACTATAAGCAATGCCCAGCGGTACTTTAACATTTTTTGCATAAATTATCCTCCCTTTACTAGACACCTGTTGAATTATTGACGTGTGTATATTATAATTCGTATGTCGTATAATTTTCAATCGTTAATGTACCATGTGTTTGTTGAATATACGACATATTGAACTACAGTGTTGAAAACTTCAAAAAAAATTATCATATATCAGGAGGAGAGTATTATGGAACAACAGAAGGGTAACAGACGCGTCCGCAAGACAAAAAAACTGCTGCTGCAGGGACTGACTCAGCTTATGTCCGAGAAAAAGATAAACAAGATTACTGTAAAGGAACTCACAGATCTCGTGGATGTCAACAGGGCTACCTTTTACCTTTACTATAAGGATATCTTTGATATGGTGGAGAAGGTGGAAACGGAAATGTTTGATAGTATCAGCGAAGTCTTAGCGAATTATTTTGCCAAGGGTTTTGACTATGATAACTCTGTTGCATTTTTTACCTATGTTTTCGAGTTTGTCCAGGAATACGCAGACATGTGCAAGATATTGCTTGGCCCGGACGGTGATTATGCTTTTATAGAAAAGTTCAAGAAGTTTATTGGATATGATTATTCGCCTGCAGAGGACAGTCAAGCAAAATTCAGAAACCGCTATGCCAAGCCCTTCGTTATATCCGGCTGCATCGGGGTCATCCAGCAGTGGCTGGAGGATGATATGAAGACCCCAATAAAGGATATGGCGCTTCTTGTTGTGGAGCTTATCACAAACTGCGGTATGTTTCCGGATAATAGGCAGAAACCAATGCTTAAATGATACTACCTCCTTCATATCAGGTTAATTTGTAAAGGGAGCTGCCCGGCAGAAATCACATATAAATAACATAACTTTTTGATATTGATACTATAATCACTTGTTACTATTTAAATACAGTAATTCTTAAAACATTTTAATGAAATCATGATAACGAAGAAAGAGGTCAACTATTATGAATATAGCATTCTTTTTAACTCCAAAAAAAGATGTGGTTTTTGAAAAATCAACCAATACTATGAGACAGGCTATTGAAAGAATGGAATATCATACTTATACGGCAATTCCTATATTGGATGATAAGGGAAGGTACGTTGGAACCCTTACAGAGGGAGACCTCCTGTGGAAATTAAAGGCCACAGCAGATCTGGATTTTAAAAACACCAGCAAGGTAAAAATATCCGATATTTTTTTACATTCTGATATCAAGCCGGTTCATATTGATGCGAATATAGAAGACCTTATGGCCACTGCAATAAATCAGAACTTTGTGCCGGTGGTAGATGACAATAATGTATTTATAGGAATAATAAAAAGATCCGATATAATAACCTACTGTTATGAGAAGTTTTTTGCGGTTTTAAGAAAAAGCGCCTAACCTGCGGTATATCGGTAAATACCTTGAGATAGCCCTTATTCAACTGAACAGGCTCCGGGTTATCCCAAGGATATGTGCGTTGTGCAGTATATGATGAAGAATATCTTATGAAAATCGGGCTTTAGGTTTCCATGTAAACACGAACCTTTTCTGCAGCTTTAGTATGGATAATAGTACTCATTTCGACATATAGTAATCTTCTGACAAAAGTGCGTACATAGCAGCATCACAAATTCCTTGATTATTAGTATCCGCATTACGCAATGTACCCTCATATTGTAAGCCACATTTTAACATTACCTTGCCTGAATTAGGATTTCTCGGATCATGGCGGGATTCAATACGCTTAACTCCAACTTTTTCAATTAAAAACGGAATAATCCCCTTGAATGCCTCAGACGTTATTCCTTTGTGCCACCATCTTCTTCCGATACAGTAACCAATATGTACCATATCAATTTCTTCATTCATATGAACGACACTGATGCTGCCAATAGGCTCGTTTCCATTTTCCTTCAGCACAATTGCCCACTGATAAAACTTTTCGTCAGAATAACTTTTAATCCAGTCGGACAATATACTTCCTGATACTTCAACAGATTTATGTGATGGCCAGACCAGGAATTTTGTTACCTCCGAGTCGCTAGCCCAATTATCGAACATAGCCTGAGCATCTAATGCATCAAATTTACGTAATACCAATCTAGCTGTTTCTATTTGTCCAGTGCCTAAATGTTTCATTACTAGCCTCCAGTTATATAATTTATTTATATTAGATTTTATCATATATTCAAATGCATGGGAATAAAAGCATCAATATTACGCGCAACTTCGGATACATTACTCATGTATTTTTCAGCATGTAACGAGAAGCTGCAGAAATGCCCAATATCAATCATCAAGCGATGCAAAAATTAGGTGCTGCATAAGTATATTAATAATTCATTTTTTATACCATCCTACCTCTTAGCTTATTGTACATGCTGTTTGGCGCAGTCAATTTATTTATAAAGCCAGACTAAGGCTCTGTTCCAAAATAATGGTAGTTGGATTTGATAGACAAGCCTTACACTTAACCGTATGTCATTTCCGGCATGGAACTCACAGACTTCAGATCGCAAACCCTGAGCCCTGCACTGCTGAAGGCAACAGCCAGGAGCATATCCATTACGCTGAAACCCGAGTTACAAGCCTTCCTCAGGAAGTTCCATTTTAGCCATGCTTTACAACATAGCCTTAGTCAGACATACAAAATATATTTGTTCACTACATAATTTTTATAGCATGTACAACGGGAGCTCTGCATAATGCATCTTCATTATGCAGAGCTCCCTTTTACATCCCTGAAGTGTTATGAAGCGGCTGAAAATCAGCTTCCGACCGTTTCATTTATTTATCCATTTTACAAACTCTTCACCGGTAGCAATCACATAGTGAGTGCCGCCGGCATTCTGTTTAATACCTTTTGCATAGTCTATTCCGCTGGAGGCATAATCATAGGCTTCGGATATCCTTGTCTTTTCCACGATGGGATTTGGGTGCGGGATTGCCGATAACAGGGACCTTGTATATGGATGAATCGGATTTGAGAAAATCTCTTCCTTTGTCCCGGTCTCAAGCAAGTACCCCAAGTGCAGCACTCCAATCCTGTCAGAAATATATTTTACCATGGATAGATCATGAGCAATAAACAAAAGCGCCGCCTTTGTCTCCTGCTGAATATCCTTCATTAAATTCACAACCTGTGACTGGATGGATACATCAAGAGCACTTATGGCTTCATCAGCTATTATCAATTTTGGATTCATTATGAGAGCTCTCGCTATTCCTATACGCTGCCTCTGGCCGCCGGAAAACTGGTGGGGATATCTGCCGGCATGCTCCTTAGACAGCCCAACCTTATCCAATATCCTGTACACCTTCTCTTCCCGTTCTTCCCTGCTGCTGTACAACTTATGGATATCCAACCCCTGGGCAATGATGTCCAATACTTTTTTACGGGGATTCAGTGATGCCATCGGGTCCTGGAATATCATCTGCATATTAATTCTCAGATGCTTTCTGTCCTTTTCGGACAATTTACCGGAGATATCTGTCCCATCAAAAGTTATTTTACCGGCGGTGGGGTCATACAAACGGATTATGGAACGCCCGATGGTTGACTTCCCGCTTCCTGATTCTCCCACCAGCCCATATGTTTCCCCCGGATATATTTCGAAGGAAACGCCGTTTACAGCTTTCACTGTGAGCTTCCTGCTTATTCTGAAATACTGCTTTAAATCCTTTACCTCCAGCAAAGGCTGCCTATTCTGCATTTTCCCCCGCCTCCTTCAGCATTCTGTCTATCCTGTTTCTCAGTTCAACAGGCATATCCACCTTTGGTGCTTTTTCATGCAGCAGCCAGGTAGCCGCATAATGGGTATCGGTGATTTTGATCATCGGAGGCTCCAGCCGGGTATCGATATGCAGGGCATAAATATTTCTGGGAGCAAAAGGGTCTCCTTCAATTTTATTTGCCAGATTAGGCGGCGATCCCGGTATTGTGTAGAGCTTATCGTCCTTTGTATCCAAATCCGGCATTGCCGATAATAGCCCCCAGGTATAGGGATGCCTCGGATTATAGAATATTTCATCCACTGTCCCCTTTTCCACTATTCTTCCGGCATACATTACTGCCACATAATCCGCTACCTTTGCTACAACGCCCAAATCATGGGTAATATATATGACAGAAATATTCAATTTCTTTTGAAGACTCTTGATGAGCTCCAATATCTTTGCCTGTATCGTAACATCCAAGGCCGTAGTAGGCTCGTCACATATCAGGAGATCAGGATTGCAGGCAAGTGCAATGGCTATTACAACCCTCTGCCTCATTCCTCCTGAAAGCTGATGGGGATAGTTTTTTATACGCTTTTGTGCGTCTACGATGCCAACAAGCTCCAGTAATTCAACCGCTCTTTTATATGCTTCCTTCCTGGGGGTTTTAAAATGCCGGATCATTCCCTCGGCAATCTGAGCGCCGATGGTCATTGTAGGATTCAAGGAAGTCATAGGGTCCTGGAATATCATTGCTATACGCTTTCCGTTTATCCGTGCTCTCATTTCCTTCTTTGAAAGCTTAAGTATATCCACTTCAATCTTCTCGCCATTTCTATAGTAAGTGAAATTGATGGAGCCGGAATTAACTTCCCCGTTGCTGCTCAATATGCCCATGGCTGCCTTCATGGTAACGGACTTGCCGCTGCCGCTTTCCCCTACTATTGCCAGGGTTTCACCCTTGTATAAATCCAGTTCCACGCCTCTTATTGCATTTACTCTGCCGGATGAGGTCTTGAAGGAGATGGATAAATCCTTTATTGATAATACTTTTTCTCTTTCCATCTATCCTGCCCTCCTATATTTCTTTCATTCTGGGGTCAAAGGCATCCCTTATACCATCAGCCAGCATGTTAAAACTCAGCATTATTACTGCAAGCACTATCACCGGAGGCATTATCATGTAAGGATGAGTTGTAAAAGACTTGAAGGCGTCACTTATTAACGATCCTAAAGAAGCCATCGGAGCCGGAACCCCAAGCCCTATGAAGGCAAGAAATGCTTCAGTAAATATGGCATTCGGTATGGAGAACATCGTATTTGTGATTATCTGGCCAAAGATATTCGGAAGAATTTCCTTGAATATAATAAAGAAATTTCTTGCGCCCAGGGTCTTGGAGGCCAGGACAAATTCCTGTTCCTTTAATTTGAGTATCTGCGCTCTGGCTATACGGCTCATGCCAATCCAGCCCGTGATCATAATGGAAAAAGTAATGGTTGCAAGTCCCGGTTTTAACACAATAATGAGTAAGGTTACAATTACAAGGTTGGGAATACCGTTTAATATCTCGGCAAACCGCTGCATTGCATTATCCACTGCTCCGCCAAAGTAGCCTGAGATCAGGCCGTAACTGAGGCCGAATATCATATCAACCAAAACCGCCACCAGTGAAATATAAAGAGAAATTCTTGTACCCATCCATGTTCTGGTGAAAATATCCCTGCCTAGGACATCTGTACCAAACCAGTAGTAGAGGTTCTCTTTTCCCGTACTGCTTCCGTTAGCCGATACATATTTATTAATTTTGACCTTTCCCGTTGATGTGTTCATGGTCTCGCTGCCGTCAAGTATTCCGAGCTTCTCCATTCCGGGAACCCTCGGTGCCATGTTTTGATTGGATATAATTTGTCCATCATAGGTGCGTCCATCCAGGCTTACCCCAATAATGGCCATTAAGGTGATGAGTATGATACAAACCAGGCCTATCATTGCCCCTTTATTCCTTTTAAAACGGTTCAGTACATCCTTCCAGTAAGGCTGACTGGCATAGTTCCTGTCAACATGGGCCAGATTTTCTTCTCCAACCAATTCAAAATCATTGGGCAGAAATTCCACCCTTTGTTCCATCAGTTCACTACTCATGATTATCCTCCTTTGCCAGCCTTATTCTTGGATCGATAACGCCGTATAATATATCTACCGCAAGCATAATTCCGATATACATGGCGCTGTAAATAAACGTCAGGGCCACCACGACATTATAATCATTCGATTGAATGGCAGTCACCAGAAGGCTTCCTATTCCGGGAATTGAGAATATCTTTTCAATAACCAGGCTTCCTGTCATTAACCCTACAATGAGAGGTGCCAGAACTGTGATAATGGGAATCAAGGCATTTCTTAACTCATGTCTAAAAATTAAGCCAAACCCGCTTATGCCTTTGCTTTCCGCCAAAAGTATATAGTCCGAGCCGAGCACCTCCAGCATCTCCGTTCTTGTAAAACGTGCTATGGTTGCAACGGTAAACATACACAGGGCAATGGTGGGAAGTACAGAGGATTTCATTGAGTTATCTGTTGAATACAGCAGCGGCAGCCATTTTAGTTTATATCCCAAAGTATACGATAAGGCCAGTGCAAATACATAAGAAGGCAGGCTGACACCCAAAACCGAAATCACAGTAGTTGCAGTATCCCAAATGGTGTTGTGCTTCAGAGCAGCTATTATACCAAGGATCAATCCCACCACTGTTCCCAGTAAAACAGCCTGTCCCCCAATTCTCAGTGATACGGGCAGCCGGCTGTGCAGCAATTCGGAAATCGGTGTATTTTTAGATATTGTATATGAAACTCCGAAGTCTCCCGTAAGCATGTTCTTTACATAATTAACAAACCTTATAAATACCGATTTATCCAGGCCATACTTTGCATTCAGAAGTGTAATCTGATCTGCTGTCAGCTTCTCGTCATTGAAGGGAGAACCGGGCATTAATTCAAGCATAAGGAATAGTATCAATAGAATTGCGAGCAAAGTGGCTAAAGAAATTAATATTCTCTTCAGCAAATATTTTTTCACGATCAACCGCTCCTTTAAAAGATGCGGAAATTTAGACCTTTAGTATTCGCCTGAGAAAATATCGAATCTTCACCGATTTTTCCGGAGTAAAATTTCATCATATTTTTCGGATAAAATATCCAATCTTCACGGATTTTTATCCACTGTTTAAAAAGAAATTTTACATCCATGGCGAATAAATTGAAAAATAAACTTCCGCATCTATATATTAAGAAACATTACAGCGGCCATAAAATAGCCACTGTAATGTCCTACCACCTTGAATTTTTAATTCTTTACGGCATCCTTGTAGATTCTGCTGACGCCAACGGAATGGAATGAAATACCCGAAACATTCTTCTTAATCATAACGGCACTACCCTTTTGATATACAGGGAAAATGACTGCATCATCCATTACCATGCCTTCTGCCTTCTTTAATTCTTCCCATCTCTTTGCCGGATCCAGGGCAAGAGTTCCGTCTTTGGCAGATTGAATTATAGCGTCATAATCCTTGTTTGACCAGAAACCATAATTGTTGGAATTATCTGTCATCCACATATCCAGATATGTGAGAGGATCAGCATAGTCGGGGCCCCAACGGGTTAAGCCAAGCTCAAAATCACCGTTCTGCATTCTTTCAACTCTGTTCTTCTTTGGCATAGTCTCAAGCTTGATTGTGACTCCAGGAAGAGTAGTCTGGATTTCCGATTGAATAAACTGAGCTACGTTTTGAGCTGATTCTGTATCTTCCACAATCATTGTATAGGTAAAGGAGCTCTTTCCTAGTTCCTGCTTAGCCTTATTGTAATATTCCAGTGCCTTGGCCTTATCTGTTGAAAGATAAGTAGATGCCGTTGCACGGAAGTCTTTTCCGTCCGGGCCGGTAGCAAGCAGGGTAGGTACTGCGAAGTCTGCTACAATAGAGCCGTCCTTCAATATATTGTTGACAATTGCCTTCTTGTCATAAGCCAGTGCAAGTGCCTTGCGGAGATTTACATTTTCGAGGCCTGCAACCTTTTGGTTTGGAGAAAGATACCACAAATATCCTTCCATAATGTTATGGAATTCAGTGTCACCTTTAAATTGCTCTACCTGCTCCCCTGTAAGTGAAGCCACATCCAAATCGCCGTTCTGGTAGGAAAGCATAGCCTGCTGAGCCTCCTTGATAACCTGATAATGTATGCCGCCCAGCTTGACGTTGGAGGCATCCCAGTAATCTGCATTCTTTATCAGGTCTATAGAGGTTGCCGCCGGCTGGTAGGAAGTAATTTTAAAGGGGCCGTTACACAATATTGTATCCGGCGATGTTGCAAACTTATCCCCCACCTTATTAAAGAAATCTTCATTAACCGGCAGGAAGGACGGGAAAGCCATCAGGGATTCAAAGAATGAAACCGGATGAGAAAGTTCTACTACTAAAGTTTTATCATCCTTGGCGGTTACCCCCAATTCCTCTACCTTCTTTTTACTTGCTGAAATATCCGCAGCATTTTTAATACCTGCAATATCAGCTATAAATGAATATTCACTGGCTACCTTCGGATCAACAAGACGCCTCCAGGCAAATACGAAATCCTTTGCCGTTACCGGTGTTCCGTTTGACCACTTTTCATCTCTCAACGTAAACGTATATGTCAGGCCATCGGAACTCTTGGTTATGTCTTTTGCAATAGCCTTAATCGGTGAGCCTGCCGCGTCAACAGAATACAAGCCTTCTGTAACCGCGGACATAACTTCAAAGGAAGTACCATCTGTTGCAATCTGCGGATCCATCGAAGCCACTTCAACATCAAGTTGTACTTTCAAGGTTTTTCCTGAACTGTTTGCTGCACCGGTACCGGGTTCCTGAGTAGTAGCCGGTGTGTCTTTTTTGCCGCCGCAGGCCGCAAGACTCACTACCAGAGCTGCTGCTGCTGCCAAAGCTGCTATTTTTTTGAGTTTTTTCATTATATCCCCCCCTTTTATGATAAATGCCCAAACCGAACTTTTACATTCGATTATAGATTATTATATATTTATATTCAAAACTATTAATTAAATAGTATTTTACTTTTATTCTTATTCATATTAGCAAGGATAACAAAATATCACTGATAGATTAACAATTTTTATTTATCACATATAGCGCAATTTACCAAATTCATATCGAATTTATAAATCTTGTCATTATGCTTATTTTTATACGCTTCTCCTGAGAAATGTAGCGGCATTTTATGTCTTCATTTCCACTACTTGACAATGCAATGTATTAGGAATAATATTATATTATAGCTACTATGTAATACAAAGTAGGTGAGTACATGGCAAACACAACACAAATATTAAAGGGACTGCTTGAAGGATGTATATTGGAGATAATCAATAAGAAGGAAACCTACGGATATGAGATATGCGAAACCCTGATTGGATTCGGGTTCAGAGAAGTTACAGAGAGCAGTGTATATCCGATACTTATAAGGTTGGAGAAAAAATCATTAATATATTCAGTTATGAAGGAGTCCCGATTTGGTCCCATGCGAAAGTATTATTATCTCACCAAATCAGGCAACTCTGAACTTCAGGAATTTGTATACTCCTGGAAAGAGATAAAAAGTAATATTGATAACATATTTGGAGGCGTGTAGTTATGTTATTATGGCTGAGATTAAGAATGATAAGAATCAGAGAGGAAAAAAGCTGTATAGGGACAATCTGATACTGTTTAAAAAAATTACCCAATACATTAATAGCAGTAATTTGAAATGCCTTGAGAAGGAAGAAGCTCTTCATCAAATTATGGACATGTTACTGCAGTCACAGGTTGAGCACAAGTCAGCAGATAGTATCATAAAAGATTATGAGGTTTTCTGCAAGTCAATTATCGAGGAATATACCAGCGATAAAAGTATATTATACACAGGACTGCATTACCTTCAAAGGTCTGTTATAGCTATGTTATTTATGTTAGTTCCAGCCACAATACTTTTACGGGTAACTTATCCGAAAACAGCCACCGGAATAAACACCTTTCTATTGCTGTCCGCCACCGGATATGGATTTATTCTTATGCGATTTACACATACTGAAAAACAGAAGACATTGGCCTCAAGCATTTATTTCATTGTAACACTGCTGGCTGGTTCCTTTTCTACAACGACTCAATTGGGTCCGACAGTAGACGGTAAATTAATCAGCAATACAAATTCAATTTTAGTGGGAATGCTGCTTTTAGTTGCAGCGATAGAATTATACAAAAGATTATATGATATGAAAGTACATTAAAAGAAGTGTGTTATATCATAAAAAGACGAAACGACAAAACATACTCCATATTTTTCGCTAGAATGAATATAGTGAGGGGTGAGAATATGAACTACATAGCAAATATGCAGTATTCCGTTTGACCTTTGATAAATTGCAGTCAGGTGAATTCTGGCAGTACTTCTACAAGAAGTGGCTTCCAGAAAGCGGTTATGAGCAGCCCGCCGCTCTTGTGACACAGATGGGCTGGCAGCAGACCAACCTGGCCCAGATTGAGGTTTACAGTGATGTCACATGCACAAAGGATGATGGAATAGAAATTTATGCTCCTATATTGAAGTAGTGCTGCCGGAATTTTAGAAAGGAAGCTCTTCCTTTAAAGACATCAGGAATTCTTTAATACTTTTTTCATCCTCGGGTGTGCCGAATAAATTACTGCTTAAAACACAACTATCATTAAAGGTTGATACAGCTATTTGAAAGTATGGGGCATACTTTACGGCCCCAGTTAAATACGTATAAGTGATCATTATATTATCAAAATTAAGCAGACTCTTATCAATTACTCCAAGGTTGGAAAAGGAAGTTACCGGTATTGTAAAAAATTTATTGAATGCTTTTTTCATAGCCCGGAAGGGTATCAGGCGAATGGCCAGTTCGAGCATCTTAACTGACTTTAAACAATTTTTATTTGCTTTCTGCACCTTCATCTGGCTGGAAATTTGCATTAATGTATCTGTGAACAGATCCTTCTCATACAGATGAACATCACAGATGAAATTGCTGGTAAGATTGCAGATGCCGTGCTTCTCACCGGGCTGCAGATATTTCCTTAAATCCACCGGACAGGGTATGATAATCCTTTCATTCCCTGTCCGTTTATACAACACACGTGCATACGCAGTAAGTATGAGGTCATTTACAGTTGCCCCATGTTCTTTTGCATAGGTCTTCATACCTGACAGCTCCTGCTTCGTAATCTCCAGTGTTACAAACAGCGGATTATTCTCATCTCCCTGCAAAGGATATTTCTCCTGTTCCTTTTGTTTTGAAAGATCGTACTTTGAAAATAAAATCCCAAGTCTCTTTATGAAATTGAACCCGTCAAAAAGTTGACTTGTACTCCGTGAAGCCGGTGCTGGGGCAATGATGTTTTTCATGCTGCCTCTGAACTGTGTATATAGCCCGGCAAGCAAATATAAATATTCCTTGAAGCCCGCTCCATCACACACCATATGATTGATTAGAATATAAAGTGTGTCATAATCTTCTTCTCTGATAATATAAATCTTCAACTGGGGCTCCTTTGCCATATCGATTTTAGAAGCAAACAGCTGCAGCTTTTGGCTCTCTATACAGGGATTACTCTCAATTACATGTACAATATCCTCTCCCGTAAAACCTCGGTCCTCCCAATAAGGATGTCTTGCCTCTGCATTAAAACAGCTTCGAATCAATGGTATTGTGTCTGCCGATATTGTAACAGCCTTTATCAGTGCCCTTTCATCAATATGTCCCCTGAATTTTATAAGGGAGTGTATAATCGGGTCATGGACCATCCCATAAAAATATTGCATAATATCAAAAGCCTCAGCCTTAAACTTTTTCATTTTGTGGCTACCTTTCCCTTCTAACTTATAATAAATTTTATTTTATTTATTGCAATTTAATTGCTATAATGGTGTCAAAGTCAAATTTTTAACAATGTCAATTATTTAACTGGCATCATTTTCAAACAGAGGTGTTATCATGAAAAATCAGAATGAAAAAGAAAGACAATTTGCCGGAATAAATCAGCTGTCTCTGAGAAGTATTATCATTGGCATGCTTGGCTCTTGTGTTATTACAGCCAGTTCCATGTATGTGGCTCTTAGAATGAGCTCTCTTCCCTGGCCGACAATCTTTGTTGCGATACTTTCCATGGCTCTGCTGAAAATGCTGGGCAAAACAACTTTTAACGAGATAAATATAACCCAGACCGCTATGTCTGCAGGAGCCATGGTGGCAGGTGGACTTGCTTTCACCCTTCCAGGCCTTTGGATAACCGGTGTATGGAAAGATACTACTATATCAGTTTACCACTTTCTTATGGTACTTGCCATCGCCTTTGCCGGAATGCTGCTGGGAACAGTGCTTACCTATTTTTTAAGGCCCAGATTTGTTGAAGGTGAAAAGCTGCCTTACCCCATAGGCACTGCAGCTGCAGAAACTATTTCCACCGGAGACGAGGGCGGCAGAAAATCCGCTGTTCTTTTCGGCACTATGATATTTTCTGCTGTGGTCACTTACTTCAGGGATAACCTTGGCTGGATACCTTCTGCAATAACCTCCAAGGCATTATATGCAAG
>JAUZPH010000590.1 GCA_030706065.1 Bacillota bacterium
AGAGGATATCTCTTAACAAAGACGCCCTTTATGGCTAAGAGCGACCTATATAAAATATCCGGCCACTGGGAACACTATAAAGATGGCATGTTTATATTAGGTGACGAAGAAAAAGACGAGGATCTTCTGGCACTGAGGCCAATGACCTGTCCGTTCCAATTTACCATATACAATGCTTCACAGAAGAGCTACAGGGATCTTCCTTTAAGATATGCTGAGACCTCTACCCTTTTCAGAAATGAGTCCTCAGGAGAAATGCACGGGCTTATTAGAGTTAGACAGTTTACTATATCTGAAGGACATCTGATTGTTACACCTGAACAACTGGAAGATGAGTTTAGAGGTGTAGTTGACCTTATAAACTATATGATGTCTACTCTAGGAATTGAAAATGACATAACTTACAGATTCTCGAAATGGGATCCTGAAAACAGGGAAAAGTATATAGATAACCCTGAGGCCTGGGAAGCAGCTCAGGTAAAGATGAAGAATATTTTGGATCACCTGCAGATTAACTATACTGAAGCCGTTGGCGAGGCTGCCTTCTACGGCCCAAAACTTGATATACAGTTCAAGAATGTACATGGAAAAGAAGATACGATCATAACTGTACAGATTGACTTTGCTCTTGCTGACAGGTTTAACATGACCTATGTAGATAAGGATGGCGAGAAAAAGAAACCTTACGTAATCCACAGAACCTCTATCGGCTGCTATGAAAGAACTCTCGCTATGCTTATTGAAAAATATGCCGGCGCCTTCCCTACCTGGCTTGCACCGATTCAGGTAAAGGTTCTTCCAATTTCTGAAAAGTATCATGACTATACCGAAAAACTGGTTAAGCAGTTACAGGGGCATAGAGTGAGGGTTCAAGCTGACTATAGAGCTGAAAAGATAGGTTATAAGATAAGAGAAGCCAGAATGGAAAGGGTTCCCTACCTCCTGGTTGTTGGCGAGAAAGAGGAGCAAAATAATGAAGTAGCTGTAAGAAGCAGAAAAAATGGAGATGAAGGTGCATTTTCCTTTGACAGCTTTGTCGACAGATTGCTTAAAGAAATAAATATCAAAGAAAAATAAATTATCAAAAGGGTTATCCTGGTTGTCAGGATAACCCTTGTTATTTTATCCCCTTTTCTATTATTCCTCCGCCAAGGCAAGCTTCACCGTCGTAAAAGACAACTGCCTGTCCGGGGGCAATTCCTCTTTGTGGTTCATCAAATACAACCTTACAGGTATTATTTTCATTGAGATAAACCGTAACGCCCTGATCCGGCTGTCGATACCTGAATTTCGCCGTACAGCTGAACTTTTCAAGCAGCGTCCTTTTGCTTATCCAATTTAAATTGGAAGCTTCCAGTGCCCTGGTAAAAGCCACCGGATTATTTTCGCCTTGTGCCACATACAGGATGTTGCTTTTCACATCCTTATCAATAACAAACCAAGGCTCTCCGGTACCCGCTCCTCCTATACCAAGCCCCTTTCTCTGCCCAATGGTATAGTTCATCAGTCCCTCATGGGTTCCAATAACCCTGCCGTCAACTGTTTTCATCTGGCCGGCTTTTGCAGGAAGATAGTTGCTCAGAAACTTCCTGAAATTTCTTTCTCCGATAAAACAAACACCGGTGCTGTCCTTCTTATTCGCCGTTTGCAGATTATGGTTTGCTGCTATTTCTCTTACTTCCTTCTTATTTAGATGTCCTATCGGAAACAAGGTTTTTGATAAGGCTTCCTGATTCAACATACAGAGAAAGTAAGTCTGATCTTTATTTGAATCCAAACCTCTCAGCAGCCTGTATTCCCCATCATGGAAGTCAACCCTTGAATAATGCCCAGTTGCCATATATGCTGCTCCTACCTTCAACGAGTAATCAAGGAATGCCTTAAATTTAATCTCCTTGTTACACATAACGTCCGGATTTGGAGTTCGTCCCTTTCTATATTCATCCAGAAAGTATGTAAAAACCCTGTCCCAGTATTCCTTTACGAAATTCACCGAGTAATACCTTATCCCTATCTGGTCGCATACCCTCCTCATATCTTCATAATCTTCTACAACGGTACAAAGGCCTTCGTCATCCTTCTCATCCCAATTCTTCATAAATACGCCAATAACATCATAACCTTGTTCTTTGAGCAGCAGTGCAGCTACAGAAGAATCCACACCACCTGACATACCAACAATAACCCGTTTATTATGGTTTTCCATATTATCAACAGCCTTTCCAATCTAAGTAAAATACATCATCAGAATATTAATATTATATAATATTACAATTATCATTAAATCCAATTTCAATACACTTGTCAAATAAAAATATCAGTGAAAACATTTAGTAATGTATTTCCCAGTAAAATATAAACTGATATAATAATATAAAATACATTTTGGAGGTATAAAAATGATAGTTACTACAACCTCAACTGTTGACGGGAAGAGAATTACAGAGTATAAGGGTATCGTATTTGGTGAAGTAGTCGCCGGAGTAAACTTTTTAAAAGATCTTTCTGCAGGACTATCCAACTTTTTTGGGGGCCGTTCCAAAAGCTATGAGGATGAGTTAATCCAGGCAAGGGAAAATGCAATTGCAGAAATGATAAGCGAGGCCTCAAGACGAGGTGCTAACGCTGTAGTTGGAATAAAAATAGATTATGAAACACTTGGACAGGGTAATATGCTGATGGTGATAGCCTCAGGTACAGCAGTTTTTACACAATAATACTTTAGAATAACACCTAAAAACCTATTTACCGATTTCTTC
>JAUZPH010000591.1 GCA_030706065.1 Bacillota bacterium
AGATGAAGAACTATACCGCTTAGCCAGAAAAAGAGTGGGAATCAAAAGAAATTTTCTTATACATTTTGGAATTTTTGCAGTTGTCAATGTTGCATTGGGCCTTATGAATTTACTGGTCAGTCCAGGTTATTTATGGTTTCTATGGTGTGTATTCGGGTGGGGAATAGGGGTAGGTGCCCACTGGATAAGTGCTGCTGCCCAGTTGAATTTGGATTATAAAGATACTGCTGTTAAAAAGGAAATGGAGTACATAAAAGAAAAACGTGCGGAAAACAAGCCACGTGAGTATTAGACAGCTTGATGAAGAGACGATATCGAGATGAAATCTAAGACATTGCAGCGTGCATCTTTCATAAATGCCAATAATGAAAAGTAGTTTCTGTTCAGTATAAACTGCTCCGAAACTACTTTAATTATTTGTGTGGGTATAAAGAAGTATTTGTTAGCGTTACAGCTTTAAATGCCTCTTTTAATTAATCAAAAGGTTTCATCCGAAGTGCATCATAAAATTCCTTGTCACAGAAATGTGTGAATTCCAATTTTCTATCTTTCTTAAACCTGATAACTGCTTTTTTTAAGTCCTCTCCGTAAATTCCATTTAGCTCTCCAGAATAATACCCCTCATACCTCAACCTTCTTTGGACTTCAAATACATCGGCTCCTTTATCCCCGGGCATTAATGTTCTAAAAACGTTGCGATCGAGATCATAGGGTCCTGCATAGACTACAACTTTTGTGCCAATATCCACAAGATCATATAATTCTTCCACATGAGAATTAAACATCCTGATACAGCCCAGTGAATCAGGATTATTTATAGTCAACGGTTTATTTGTCCCATGAATACCGTAGTCGCCCCAAGGGACATCCAGCCGCATCCATCTTGTTCCGAAGCCTGCTCCCCAGTTTTTCTCCTTAAAAGTAATTGTCCATGTACCATAGGGTGAGGGGGTAGACGGTTTGCCGCCTGCTATAGGATAAACTTTTTCGATTTTATTGGCAGCTTCATCTATTAAATACAGCCTGAATTCAGATATATCTACTAAAACGCTGTATTTGCTTTCAGTTTCTGTGTCTTTTTCAGGTTTCGCAGCATATGGCCTGCACTCAATACAAAAAAGCAGCATAAATACAAGGGATATTACTCCCAAAACAGTTTTATACAGTTTCATATCAGTACTCCCATTTTAAATAAAAGTCTTAATCATATTTTACATGCTTATTTTCCCTTGTGCCCTTTTAATCTATACTGGCAAATTATTTAATTATATTTGTAATATGACAGATATAATTTTTTTTGTTACTCAGGTTGTTACTTCTATTACTAATTCTTCTTTCAAGTTTTCGCTAAAATAAAATTGTAAACAAATTTTGATATAGCTGTATCACTTCAGGTTATGTGAAATTTTGAAAGACAACGTCAAGTAAAAGCTGTATTTCATAAATTCTGGAGTGATGACGCAAAAAGGAGAGGTAGTAATATGAAAAAGTTTCTGGCATTTATTGTAATTTTATGCATTGCAGCGGCAGCCCTGGGTTGCGGGAACAGGGACGTGGAGGACGGGCGGAAGGTATTAAATGCCTATTTGTCCTCAGTTAAAGATGGAAAGTATGAGGAGGCTTATGGACTTCTATGCAGACAGGATAAAAAGAAAATCAGCAGAGAAGCTTTCAATTCCTGGTTTGATGCGGTGGCAAAGATTCAGGAAGTCAAAAGTTTCAAAATCACCAGCAGGGCGGATGTATTTAAAAATATGACAGTGTATGATGATAAATATACAAAAGCACTGGGCTTTGCAGTTACTCAAGAATTGGACAAGAAGATTGCCGGGGTTGAAGTTACACCATATGGTGAAGAAGAATATAAAATCATGGTTGTATTTGAAAATGGAGAATGGAAGATATTTACGGGTTATGAAGATCTGAAGGCAAATACTGATAAGCTTCTTGAAGCTGCAGGAATAAATAAGTGAGGTGTATGTAGTGTTTTGGAAAAAGTCTATCAGTAGATTTATACTGTTTATTATAGTAGTTGCTGCAGTAAATGGGACGACTGTATCCGCAAGTGGAAAAGAAGAGCTTGTTCTTGATACCGAGAAAATAGATGACTTTGTAAGGTCGGAAATGAAAGCCGGTGATATACCGGGATTGGCTATCGCTATTGTTCAAGGTGATAAGATGCTTTACCTGAAAGGGTATGGAAGGGCAAGAGCTGATGGGACACCGGTTACCCCTCAAACTCCCTTTATACTTGGCTCAATTTCAAAAGGTCTTACAGGACTGGCAGTTATGAGACTTGTGGACAGAGGTGAGATTGACATTGACGTGCCGATAAAAAAGTATTTGCCTTATTTTAGGCCCAAAGATACAAAAGTCACTGAAACGGTAACTGTGAGGCAGCTTCTCAATCATACCAGCGGAATTTCAAATTACTCCGGCAGCAAGTTGCGGAAACCCGAGGAACCTCTGGAAGAATTTTTAAGGGAGCAGGTCAATTTGAAGCTTCAGCATCCTGCAGGCGAGAATTTTGAATACTCTTCTTTGAATTATGATATTCTCGGAGCTGTTATAGAAACCGTTTCAGGGAAAAGCTACAAGGACTTTATAAAAGAAGAAGTATTCATACCTCTTGAGATGGATCAAAGCTATGCCAATATTAAAGAGGGGGTTGAAGGCGGACTGGCAGATGGCTACAGAAACTTGTTCGGTTTAGAGTTTCCCGGAAAGACAAAGGTGGTTGAAAGCATGATCCCA
>JAUZPH010000592.1 GCA_030706065.1 Bacillota bacterium
AGAAATAGGTTATAAATCTGATAGGGGGATGGCAGATTATGATTAAGGATCTTTATATTATAAGACATGGAGAGGCGGCCCACCATATAGGAGAGGCGCTGACAGGAGGGTGGACAAACTCTGGGCTGACGGATAAGGGCAGAAGGCAGGCAGAGGAAGCAGGTAAGAAGCTGGCACCGGTACTGAAGGGAAAAAGCTTTGATTTTTACTGCAGTGATCTGGAAAGGGCCTGGGATACGGCGGATGTAATTGGAAGGTTTATTGAGAAGGAACCGATGGCCTTCAGGGAATTGAGGGAGCTTAACAATGGCGATGCCGCAAACCTTTCAAGGCAGGAAGCAGAAAAGATATTTATACCTGCGAGAGAACCGATGATGGACTGGGTTCCCTATCCCAATGCTGAAAGCTGGAGAATGCTCAACAACAGGGTTTTTGAATTCATGGACAGGATTGATGAAACCTCAAAGGAAACGGTGGTAGCCGTAACCCATGGCGGTACAGCCATTGCAATAATCAACTGGTGGCTTGAACTGGACGACCAACATATAAGCAAAACCTCTTTTGACATAAATCCCTGCAGCATAACAAGGCTGAGGATTAACGGGTGGGGTGAAAAAACCATAGCCAGGTTGAATGATACCTCTCATCTGGCCGGGGTACGGTGAAAAATTACTGTTGTGGCTTTATAACGAATAAAAGTTAGTGCTGTTTTGCAGGGCACTAACTTTTATCTATGCTGCCCATTAAAAAGTGTTATAAAGCAGCCTCAACTCCTGAACCTGGAAATATAGTCATCAAAGTTCCAGTCCTTTAAGAATTCCATTGCACTTCTATATCCATATTTATATAAAAGATGACTCTTTTCTTTAGATATATCAAAGTCAGTGGTCTCGACGCCGGCAGTAGGTATGACGATTGAACGTGCCTTGTTGCGTTCCAGAGTGTGTTCAATGGTCTGGCCATGAGCCATGGTATCTGCTATATCAAAGAGAACTGAAAGTGCATCCGTTCTGCCGGAGGCTGTGAAGCTCGTATTTTTGCTTTGGAATTTGAAGCCTATTGTTGGCCATTTTGGAACCCCCGGCACATCAAATATCGTAATGGGATAACTGCAGCACACGCATCCGTCCACAATAAAGCTGGCGAGCTCCTTGTACTTTATTCTCACAGGCTTAAAGTAAAAAGGTATGCTTATACTCATCCGGACTGCTTTTGCAACAGGAAAGCTCATTGGTTCTATTCCGTATTCCGGGAGATCATCCGGAAGTACAATCATCCGCCGCCTCGTAATATCCGAGGCTATAATCTTCAGCCGGCTTTCTCCATTCTCGCTTATGTCGGAAAAGCTCACTACGCCCTTTCTTCCTAAAAGCTCTTTTACCCAGGCCTCAACGTAATCCCCGGAATACATGGCGTTTTCCAACAACACGCTCAGAGGTTTGCCGATAAGGGGAAGGCTGTTTATTCCGTTTCTGTCCCTGAATTTGTTAAAGTTGGTCTCTATCATAATGGTCTTCAGCTCTCTTGCAGTATAACCAGCCGCAATTAGTGCAGCAATAAGGGCGCCTACGGAGCTGCCGGCAGTCCTGGCCCAGGAAAAGCCGCAGGACTCCATATAACTAAGAGCACCGACGTGGCCTATGCCCCGCACTCCGCCACCTTCAAAAACAGCATCAGCAATCATATGAAACATCTCCTTTAAGGGAATGAAAGCATTGAAGTTTCTATGCAAAATTTCGTTAAGAAAACTTATAGAAACATTCATTTAATAGATTTATATTACTTTCTGTGAGGATAAATGATATAATCGTTCTAGCAAAATCAGAAAAGGGAATGGGATGCATATGAAGAAAGAAACAAGAGCAGAATTTGGTTTGATTTTTATCACGATGATTTGGGGAGTGGGGTTTCCTTTAACAAGCCTTGCTTTAAAGGGAATAGGGCCATACACCCTTGTATCTATAAAATGCTTTCTGGCGGCTGCGGCCATACTGATCCTGTCCGCAAAAAAGCTGAAGTCCATTGATAGAAAGACTGTTATTGCTGGTTTTTTCATAGCCTTGGCGCTGACGGCGGGTAATCTCCTTCAGACGGCAGGCATGCTGTATACAACTCCAAGCAAGTCCAGCTTTATAACAGGGCTTTCCGTGGTATTTGTTCCGATAATACTGACAGTGATGTATAAAAAGCTGCCCGGGCCGAGAATTATCCTGGGAGTAATAATCTCCGTGATAGGCCTTCTCTTTTTAACATACAATGGGGACAAGGATATAAACCTCGGTGATATTCTAACTCTAGCCTGTGCCTTCGTATATTCCTTCCAGATTCTCCTGATTGACAAGTACGGAAAAACAGCGGACGGGGTATTACTGGCAGGAGTGGAACTTATCTTTGTAGGACTGCTGTCACTGCCTCCGGCTATTATGATGGAAGGCTACCATGTAGAAACCTCGGGAATAGTAATCGCGGCAATTCTGATAACGGGACTTCTGGGAAGCGGCCTTGGAATGGCGGGACAGAACAAGTTGCAGCCCTATCTGAATCCCTCCCATGCGGCTATTATATATCTCTGCGAGCCTGTATTTGGAGTAATATTCTCCACTTTTATAGGAGACATCCTGTCCCTAAGAGCGATATTCGGCTGCATCCTTATACTATTAGCCATGTTTATAGCGGCAAGAGAATGAAGCGGTATGATTGTTAACACCTTTGGATAAATATACGAGTACAGCCGGCATACGTGTAAAAA
>JAUZPH010000593.1 GCA_030706065.1 Bacillota bacterium
GTATATTATGCATATCTTTTTCCTCTGGAGAAGTTTAATCCAATTCCTTCTTCATAGCATATACCGGAAAATCAGGTTCATTGTTCTTATTTCCAACAAATCCTGCCTTTTCATACAGCTTCATTGCCCTCACATTATCATTGTATACTTCCAATGTTATTCTGCAAAAGCCATTTTTAAAGCATTGGTTTTCTATGTATTCAAGAAACCTTCTTCCAAGCTCTCTGCCTTGATATTCTTCTTTAATATAGAAATCATGAATATTTAATAATTCCTTCTGCTTAAAGGTGGAAAATCCTACGAAGCATACCGCTATACCGATTATGCTGTCAAGGTATTCGCACAAATATACCTTTGCTGTCCCCAGTCTTCTCAACTTCTCAATAAGTCCTGTATCTATAATATTTTCACCTTCAGTCTTTCGCCCATACATAAACTCATTTAATAAAGAAACTATTGCTTCATTATCCCTATGATTTGATAAGTCCGATTCTCTGAATGTTACATCCATAATTATCCTCCCAGCTCTATTATCTCATCGCTGACCCCTTTTTCATAAATGCTGATATCATAACTCCTTTGTTAATTCCTCTTTTTACAGCCACGGCATTTTAACCTTGCTGCAGTAATCACTCCACTTATCTCCAAATATCTTTGACAATATTTTTTCTTCTTCCGGTGCGAAGATCCTTGACCCAATATAAACTATAATTCCAATTACAGCTCCCAGCCACGAGTTGCAGAGAAAGCCAACCCACGGAAGTACAAGTAAAGCCACTCCGGTATATAGGGGATGTCTCACTAAAGAGTAGGGTCCGCTGGTTATCAGCTCTTTCTTAGGTACTTTTGTCAGGATTAAAACCACTGACCATATCCAAACAGTTATCCCTGGAATCAGAAACACAATGGAAATTATCATCAACCCCAGGGAGGGTCCTCCGACATTGAATAAAGACGGGTTAACCACATTAAGATATACCCCGGCTAACAAAAAAGGCAGTGCCAGTAATCCGATCTTTCTTCCACTTCCTACAAGTATCTTTAATTTCATAATAACCTCCTTCTATTTAGCTGTAACACATTTGATTTGCTATTTCTTACCACTAAGTATCTATCACAGTTTTAGGATTAATGAATCATATTAGAAAAATGCGACCTATCAAATCTAATTTTGAATACGCTGTTTTTCAAATAACTTTTGGGTGTAAAGTAAACAGTAGTTTCCATCTTTCTTCGTAAGATAGAATATATCATCCTCATCACTGGTGAATGTTTTGGGTTTATCAACATCTAATGTTGATTTAATAAGGACTTTATATATTTCTATATCATTTGAAGGGTATGTCTGCGATAGATATTTCATACATTCCTTTATTTCGTCTGTTTCATCATTATTAACTGGGTACGCTTTTTTGAGTGATACAGTGGCAAAATGATACCATTCAAAGTCATTTAATACATTAACTATATTTTTATCATAAAGTTGATTTCTCACGTTGTAATCGCTGTCTAAACTATCCGTCATTCCGATAGAAGAAAGGAAGTTAGAGATAAAATCAATCTGCTTTTTATTTTTCGTAGGTATTTTTGAACCATTAAGTATAATAAACGAAAGAGCTATGATTATCACAAGCATTATAATGAAAATTATATTTTTTCTAATCTTTAGATTTTTTAACAGTTTAATCTCCATTAATAACCACCTCATATTCTACTCAAATATATAAAAACATCATTCTAAATTAATTCGTTAAATTCTACGAAGACAAATCAATATAATAACTAAATTATACCATATGAATACAGGAATTTATCCAGATCAGAAATTAAGTTCCCGATTTAACTTGTACCTTTTCTTAACATAATACCAATTTTGTGATATAGTGTATATTACGAACACAACAGATATCATAATATAGAAGATTAAGGAGATAATTGTTATGCAACAAGAACTTCAGAAAGTATGGGAAGAGAATACGGTTTATGCGGAACCGGTCTGTTTTTTGAATTCCGATAAAGATTGTGTGGTCAGCAGAGAATTATTATATGTACCAAGTAAGATATTAAGAGTTGAGTCTGCCGATGGCAGCCACATCTATGAGGAAGGTAAGGATTATACTGTTCAAGGCAAGAAAATCCTTCGGACAGAAAATAGTACGATGCCAGTCTTGTCAAAGGATGATTATATATTTCCCTTTACCGGTGAACAGTATACTGAGTGGCTTCGTCTTCCGGATGGTGAACATTGTATGAAGATATATCCGGATGTAATTCAATATCAGGTGTTGGTAACATACCTGCATGATCAGGTATGGGAGGGATTTGTCCCTGAAAATGTTACCGCCTTATTACCTCGAACTATGCAAATACTTGATCAAAAGGAGCATCTCAGCCTCGTATTTTATGGAGACAGCATTACCGCAGGATGGGAAGCAAGCGGTTGCGACGAATATGCCATAGATATGAATTCACTGGAGGAGTTTCATAATTTTTGTCATCGGCCTCCATACATGCCGGCATGGGTAACTTTGGTTACGAATACTATCATGGAGCATCATGGTCATCATGATATTACAAAGGTTAATCGCGGTGCAGGCGGTTCTACTTCCTTGTGGGGGTGTACCAATGCTGCAGCGCTGGTTAATCCTCAAAAGCCTGATTTGACGGTTATAGCCTTTGGCATGAACAACCTGCAGGATGAACCGGAGAAATTTGAGCAGGAGATTACGGAAATAATAACAAC
>JAUZPH010000594.1 GCA_030706065.1 Bacillota bacterium
AATTTTCAAAGGGACAAAGCAAATATAGATATTGAGGGAGGAGTAATGACGGTTCCGGAGGTCTTTGGCAGTAATTTTAATCTGGGGCTGTCAAATTTAGCCTCCATGTGTCATGCAAGTCCTTCACATCAGTGGGAGGCAATTATAAGTGGCCACTTTGAGTCCATACTGGAAGGTAACAGGTTTGAACAAAGCTTAAAAAACATAATCACTGATTTTAGTGCCATATCCAAATACCTGGCGGTAAGAATATGGCCAAAGAGCCACGCCCAGTCTCTGCCAGAGGATAAGCTTATATACAGGGAAGATATTGAAGATACCATAACCACACTGGTGCTTGATCTTCCAACCTCCGTAAGAAGCCTTTCGATGGAGGAGGCAGGGGGTTGGAATATATCTCTTGATGAATTGTTCAGGTTGGGTATGGAAAATGTGTTCAATAACTATGAGGTAGAGGTATCAGAAGAAGATTTGAACGGCTGTAAGTGCTGCCTGGTGACAGGTGAGCATATGTTTACGGCGACCTTTGCACTATCTCCTGACTGGTTCCGAAAATATATCGGCAAATATGGTGCTATTGTAGGGATACCTCATAGACATGCATTAATTGTATGCCCCATCAACGGTATTGAAGCCGTTGGGGGGATCAATGTCTTAATACAGGCAGCATATGGAATGAACAGGAAGGGGCCGGGCCCCGTAAGCCCAAACATATACTGGTACAGCGGCGGTATTTATAGGAAGCTGCCCTATGAAGTTTCAGAGGGAAAGTTTAGTTTCTATCCACCGGTGGAATTTATAAATCTGCTTACAAGGATGGCATAGGTTATTTACGGCGCACATATCGGCTTTGTATGTGCGCCGTTCTCTATTTCTGCTTCTCTTCCAGCAGATGATTGCTCTTAAGTACCATAACCGGAGCATCCATTTTGGGAGCATAGATTTCTATGAGGCATAACCTGTGCCTGCACTGCTCCTCTGCCGTGGAAATTGCAGCGTCCAATTCCCGGTTGGTATAGACCTTCACCTTGTAGGCATCGCCTCCGTAGGCTTCCAGAAGTTTTGAATAGTTCCACTCTGGTATGTCATTATAGTGAGTCTGTTTGTTCTTCACATTGAGATACTTTTCTACAGTGTATTCCTGATTGTTTACCAGGAATATAATAGGTTTACAGCCATTTGTCAGCATTGAGCTTACTTCCTGGGTAGTCATCTGATGAGAGCCGTCGCCGACAAAGAGGAGTACCCGTCTGTCTTTTGCTGCCATACAGGAACCAAAAGCCGCGGGAGTTCCATAGCCTATACTTCCCCAGCCTCCCTGGGTTATATACACCGCCCCTTTGGGAAGCCTCAATTGCGACAGCCCGAATTCAAAGTTGCCGGCATCAGCTATCAATATATCATTTTCCTTGAGCATCTGCTGGAATCTCGGGTAGTAGTAATTTGACGAGACATCTTCATCAAGAGAAACGTTGTTGTTGTCATAGGGGAAGGTTATGCCTGGAACAGCTGCTGTTTTGCAGCTTATAATCACTGCAAGCTCTCTCAGCATATCCTCTATCATGATGTTTTCATACATAGCAATTCCGATCTTTACGTAGTCCGGCTGGATTTCTATCAGGTTCACGGGATTAATATTTGCAGTGAAGGACCCGGTGTTGTAATCCGACCATATAGGACCAACTGCAAGAATGCAGTCCGAGCTTTCAACAATATTCTGAACCTCCGGTGTTCCAAGGTTGCCCGCATATAATCCTATATAATTTTTATGGATCTCGTCGAAGGAGCCTTTACCCATAATCATTGTGGCAACAGGTACATTAAGCTTCTCTGCAATTTCCTGTACCTGTGCCTGAAGGTTATACCTCAACACATATATATCCGGAAGCAAAACCGGGCTTTGGGCCATCTTGATTTTCCTGCTCACCTGCTGCAGTGCCTCCTGCAGGCTTCTTTGATCGGTCTGTCTCTGCGGCAGATTAAACTCTCTATTTACCATTTGCTTTTCTGCAATATCAATGGCAATCAACATGTAGACCGGTTTCTTTTTTTCTTTGGCCCTTTGTATGGCAGTAGGTATCTCAAAGGCAGCATTTTCAGGAGTTACTATTGCAGTGTATTCACTTATGTTTTCATACATCTTCCTGAAAACATCAAAGTCTCCGTCAAGCAGTGTATGGTGCATCATCTTGTGCTGCTGCTGTACCATTGTCTTTGGGGCACCGACTATATGAATTACCGGGACCCGTTCGCAGTAGGAACCGGCAATGGCATTACACGCGCTCAGTTCCCCTACGCCAAAGGTGGTTATCAGTGCACCCATTCCCTTGATTCTAGCATATGCATCCGCGGCATAGCCGGCATTTAACTCGTTCCGGCAATTTACGAAGTTTATATTCTGATATTTCTCCAGTATGTCCAGCAATGAAAAATTATAATCCCCGGGAACTCCAAAAATCTCAGTTATCCCCTCCCTACTTAAACAATCATATAGATAATTTCCTACAGTTTGCTGCATCCCAGGCTGATTGCCTGCATTTTCAACCATATTCCTACCTCCGTAAATCAGAATTGTTTGTAAGTACGCTTAACCCTTCAAGGTGATGTCCTCGAATTATATTTTCTGCGAATGGAGCCGCTTTATGTGTCATGGGACTTAATAAGGACAGAAAGGCCCTGTCTCTAAATGTAAAATTCAAAAAAGCAGTCTGATTATAAATAGCAAAGGATAAAAAATT
>JAUZPH010000595.1 GCA_030706065.1 Bacillota bacterium
TGAATTGTTTTTTAAGAGAAAAGTTCGGAGAGAAGGTTTTTAAAATATCTTTGGATGCCGGATTCTCATGCCCCAACAGGGATGGTACACTGAGCAGCGGCGGGTGTATTTTTTGCAGTGAGAGGGGTTCAGGAGATTTTGCAGGCTGCCGCGACTTTTCCATAACACGGCAGTTTAAAGACATTAAGGCCCTGATGAACAGAAAGTGGAGTACGGGAAAGTATATAGCCTACTTTCAGGCATATACCAATACCTATGGGAGTATTGACTTGCTCCGGGAAAAGTATGAGGAAGCTATTGAACAAGAGGGGGTAGTAGCCCTGGCCATCGCCACAAGGCCGGACTGCCTGGAGGAACCTGTAATTGAACTGCTCAAGGAGATGGCGGGCAGGGTCTACCTATGGGTTGAATTGGGACTTCAAACGGTGAATGATGATGTGGCAAGGCTTATCAACAGAGGATATAAGCTTGAGGTTTTTGAGAGTTCCCTGGAAAGACTGAGAAAAGCCGGAATAGATGTAGTGGTCCATTCCATATTCGGCCTTCCGGGAGAAGAGAGGGAGGATATGCTGAATACTATAAGGTACTTGTCCTGTAGAGATATACAAGGAATCAAAATCCAACTTCTTCATCTCATGAAGAATACGCCGCTTGAAAGGTTCTACGAGAGAGGAATGCTCAGACTGATGGAGATGGAGGAATATATAGATATAGCCTGTGACGCTATAAAACTACTGAGGGAGGATATTGTAATCCACAGACTTACCGGCGATGCCCCCCGTGAACTGCTGATAGGGCCACTTTGGAGTTTGAAAAAGTGGGAGGTACTGAATGCCATGGACAAGAAAATGCTCGAAAACCACTGGTATCAGGGTTTGGACTTTTCTACAAATAAGTAATTCTACTTTTGGTTGTTTTGCGAATGGATTATTTAGAAGTTAAGAGTTAAAATTAATATATCATTAAAAAATATTTTTCCGGGGGGAAAGTAAAATGTCGAGTTTATCATTAAGACACATATACAAAGTATATGCTGGTAACGTAACAGCTGTTAAGGACTTCAATCTTGAGATTGAAGACAAGGAATTCATAGTATTCGTTGGACCGTCAGGCTGCGGTAAGTCCACTACTTTGAGAATGATTGCCGGTTTGGAAGAAATATCAGAAGGTGAACTTTATATAGGCGACAAAATTGTAAATGATGTAGCACCAAAGGATAGAGATATAGCCATGGTTTTCCAGAACTATGCACTTTATCCACACATGAGCGTTTATGAGAACATGGCATTCGGATTAAAGTTAAGAAAGATGCCAAAGGAAGAGATAGAAAAGAAAGTTAAGGAAGCTGCTAGAATACTTGACATAGAGCATTTATTAGACAGGAAACCAAAGGCACTTTCCGGTGGTCAGAGACAAAGAGTTGCGCTCGGAAGAGCTATCGTTAGAGAGCCAAAGGTATTCTTAATGGACGAGCCTTTGTCAAACCTTGATGCCAAGCTTAGAGTTCAGATGAGAACTGAGATATCAAAGCTTCATAAGAGATTACAGACAACTTTCGTATATGTTACACATGACCAGACAGAAGCTATGACAATGGGTTCCAGAATCGTTGTTATGAAGGACGGTTTGATTCAGCAGGTTGATACACCACAGTTCATCTATGATCATCCATCAAACATATTCGTTGCAGGCTTTATCGGAAGTCCACAGATGAACTTTATCGATGCAAAGCTTGTTGAAGCTAACGGCAAGGTTGCAGTTGTATTTGGAGATGATACTATAGTTCTTCCGGAAGACAAGGCTGTTGCATTAAGAGACAAGGGCTATGTAGGTAAGGACATTATAATGGGTATCAGACCAGAAAATCTTGATGAAGCAGAGGGCAATGAACCTGCAGTAATCGAAGCTTCAGTAGAAGTAACAGAATTAATGGGAGCTGAAACTTACATTTACCTTGCAAAGGGCAAAGCCAACATGGTTGCAAGAGTTAACGGAACTTCAAGAGCTAAGGCTGGAGACAAGGTTAAGATTTCCTTTGATACAACTAAGATTCATATATTTGACAAGGAAACTGAAATCACTGTTCTTTAGTATAAAGTACAAAGCTTCAGGAATACTCAGAGGAGTGTTCCTGGGGCTTTTTATTGTCCTCATATAATTGAGATTTTTGTATATATCTGATAAAATATATCTTGTGATTGAATATTCTGTACGATAGGGTTTTATGCTCAGATATTAACTTATACATGCCCAAAAACTGTTAAAGATTCAGTATTCTGAAGCATGTGTAAGTTAAGCTTCGATATTAAAACTCCTTGAATACGGTATTGAATGAAAAGTATAGAAACTATAGGAGGAGCATAATGTACAATTTCAGGAATTACCTTGAAGAGCTCAGTGAGAGCAGTGGAATTGGTTTCAGGCTGGTTGGGGAAGATGAAACTACTTATTTTGACGGAAGTGGAAGTATTTCTGAAGATAAAATATGTGAAACTCAAATATACCTTGGTAAAAACAAGGCTCTTATAATAATGGATAAAAGGTATGAGGTATGCGCTCCCCTACTGAAGTACTCAATAGAAAGCAAATACAGAGAACTGTTTTCCATGAGAGAACAATCTTTGATCGATATTTTGGAAGGAAAAGAAGTAGGCATCAACAAGCTCGAGAAAGATTTCCCTTTCCTGCTTAGGGGGTGCACACTCTTTTTAGTTAGTATTGACGGAAGCAGGTATGAA
>JAUZPH010000596.1 GCA_030706065.1 Bacillota bacterium
AACGGGGAGTATTACGTTGCCTGGTCTCAGCGTCAGTTCCTGCCTGTAGATCAAGGCGCATGGGTTTACATTGCCAAGGTTAATCCGAAAGAGCCATGGAAACTGACTACTGATCCGGTTCTTCTTACCAAGCCTGATTACGGCTGGGCAAATAATCATACCTTTGTTGATGAAGGGCCCTTTGCCCTGATAAGGGATGGGAAGCTATTTTTAACCTTTTCCAGTGCAGCGGTAGATGCAACTTATGTTGTGGGACTTCTCACTGCCGATAAGGATGCCGATTTATTAAATCCTGAAAGTTGGACAAAGACTAATTATCCGCTTCTGACCTCAAGAAGCATGCCGGGTGAATATGGACCTGGACACAACGCCTATGTGACAGATGATAACGGAACTGTTTGGAACACATATCATGCAAGGCCCGGGGTTGAAGGGCCAAGATCCTCCGGTATACGTCGTGTTCATTTTGATATTGATGGATATCCGGTGCTGGATTTGCCGGAGTACAAGGACTTGAACAAGTCTTTGGGAAAAGTATCCACCGATATTGTTGTGAAGTAAAATCTTCTGTTATAAAGTATAAAGTATAAATTTTGAATTAAAAAATAAGAAAGTGGCTTGCCACTTTTTTATTTACATTGAGGAGGTAAATAAAATGTTAAAAGGAATTCCAACAGTAATTTCACCTGAACTGATGAAAGTCATGATGGAAATGGGTCATGGAGATGAAATAGTAATCTCTGATGGCAACTTCCCAGCGGCAAGCTGCGCAAAAAATATTCTGGTAAGATGCGATGGACATGGTGTTCCGGAGGTATTGGATGCAATCCTCAGGTTTCTTCCGTTAGATACATACACCGAAAAACCTGTGTCACTTATGGCAGTGGTACCAGGAGATCCGGTGGTTCCTGTTATTTGGGAGGAATATAAGAAAATAATAAGGAAAAATGAAAATAGAGACATCCAAATTGAGCAGGTAGAAAGATTTGATTTTTATGAAAGAACTAAGAAGGCTTTTGCCATAGTAGCTACCAGTGAAAGAGCTCAGTATGCAAATGTAATATTACGAAAAGGGGTAATTAAGGAATGAAGACAAGAGGAACTTATTTTCAAAACAATACTGACAACCCCATAGTTTATGGCGAGGTGGATATTTTTAACCTTCCCAAAAGAAGATTGAGGGGAGAGGAAGAGAAGTTTGGCAAGCTCTGTAAAACGGTATGTACCGGATTTTGCGGTACGGATTTTGAGCTTATGCACATGGGACAAAGAGGGGAGCTTGGACCTAAATTCCCACATGGAACCGATAGATTGATTAATGGCCACGAAGGTGTTGTATATGTTCCGGATGAAAACAGATTTGCCATCGTACTCATAAGAGGTGGCAATTCCTATGATCCTACCAGATTCATGGATGATGAAACCTATTTTGAATATGGCTGTGATGGTGCCGATGGTTTGATGAGTGAGGAAAACTATTACCATCCCGATATGCTTTTAAAAATCCCGGATGGATATATTACTGGAAATAAGCTGCCTTTGTCACTGGCAAAAAAACTTGTATTTTCCGATCCTTATGCCTGCATGATATTCCAGCTGGAGAGGATGGAGGACCTGGGTTCCGCTCAAAACTTCAGGCTGGAGATGGCGGTAAACAAGTGCAGCGAAGAGGAAGGGAGAAAAATAGCGAAGGAAAAGCTGTTTGATAAAGTTGTCATCTTCGGACTGGGAACTACCGGCATGTTTATCGGTGACTTAATTCGTCAAAGTTATCCTGAAGCTGAAATCATTTTTGTAGCAAGAAGCAGTGCTGATAGTGCTAAAGTTAGATTTGCACTGGAAAAGGCAAAGGCTAAGTATGTCCGAAATATATTTGATACGGAGGAAGAATGTGCAAAGGCCATAATGGAGTCCTTAAGAGGAAAAGCTACAGTTTTCATAGGAACCTCAGGAAGCAACGTTGAGAGCAGAATCGCCTTTGAGTATGGTGTACTGGGCAACAATGGAGTATATAACAGCTTTTCTTTAGGGCCTGAGGTAAAAGTTAAGACTATGCCCTTCGGATTTAAAAACCATCTTATTTTCGGCTCCATTAACTTCAGGCAGGATCATATGGAGAAAGCTATCAAAATTCTGTGTGAGTCCGACTATGACAGGATAGTTGAACTTATCGACCTGGAAGAAGTAAAGACAGATCCAAGGGGAGTATATGAAAATAAAATTTACAGCAAGGAAGCACCATTAAAGACAATGACTATATGGAATCGGGATTATATGGATATGGACAAGTAATTGAATTGAGGAGGACTAATCAATGAAAACTATATTTGTTGAGGAAGCTAATAAAATTGCCATTAAGGAAGTTGAGATGCCTATGAGAAAAGCGGGGGAGGCACTGCTTAAAATAAAGTTCTGCGGTATATGCGGTTCAGACGTTGCAACCTATACGGGAAACCAGCCCTTTGCCACCTATCCGAGAATTCCGGGACATGAGTTCTCGGCGGAAATTGTAGAGATTGATGAAAACGAGGCGGGACTTACAAAAGGTATGATTGTCACTGCAAATCCATATTTTAACTGCGGACACTGCTATTCCTGCGAACACGGGATTGTAAACGCCTGCATGGACAACCAGACTCTGGGCTGCCAGAGGGACGGCGCGTTCTGCGAATACATAACGATGCCGATTGAACGAATCTACGACGGCAAGGGCCTTGACCCG
>JAUZPH010000597.1 GCA_030706065.1 Bacillota bacterium
AAGATGTGTGAGTTTAAACATTAACAAATTCACCGGAGAAAATATCGAATCTTCAACGATTTTTCGGAGGTGATAAACTAAAATATAAACTCACACAGCTATATATATATGACGAAGAACAAAACAAAAAGTTTAGCCATAAAGATAAGATTTATATACTTCTTTAAAGGCAGCCAGTTACGGCATCCCATCCCATACATTGTCGCCTGATGTTTTTTGTCAGTGTTATCTTTCACCATCTGTTTCAAATTGTTAAGCTAATTCCAGGTAATTCTCGATAACACTTCGTAAATCCCTGCGTTTTGCAGCCAGCTCCAGCTTGAAGTCCAGATTTTTTATTCGCTCCTCATCTTCCAGTGCTGCCCTGTTCTTTATCCTATTGGCTTCATTTTCTATATTCATAATATCTCCTCTTGCCAAAGCCTTTTTGAGCTGCAGAATGCTATCGGATATTTCCATGATGGCTCCTTCACATAACTCAAACCTCTTCTGCATCCGCTCTTTGTTCTCCGTCACATTCTGAGAAAGGCTTCTTAAATCCTTGGCGTATACCGACATATCCTTTAGCCATTGCCAAGATCATGGATTTCCCATCAAATTCAATCAATTTAGCCTTGACTCCAAGATACATCCGAGGTTTATACTTTGTACTGCTCAATATCCTCTCAAAGCTGACAAAGCCATTTTATGGACTTCGGTTACAGCCGGCGGCACTTATTACCGTAATGTATATGTTCAGTATAAACTCAGTACTATCATTTTCAAATGGATAATAGTGGGGACGGTTCACTACTGATAATTGTGAACCGTCCCCATTTAGAATACGCCTACTATGTTAAACTGTTTCTCTTTGGAAAAGTCAATAAATCTGTCTCCAATCTTTACTATCGGGTTTAATACATCCCTGGGAGGAATAAAAATTATTTCGCCGCTTTCACCATTATCCAGCAGCGCCCTCATGCCTATATAATGAGCGGTTATATTTTCAAGAAATGTCAGCAGCACCTTTGTGTCAAAGAGACTTATTCCCTCTGTGGTAAACATTTGAAAGGCCTTAAAAGGTGTTGTGCCTTTCTTATACACTCTGTTTGTCGTCATGGCGTCAAATACGTCGGCTATTGAAATTATCCGGGCAATCAGAGGTATTTCCGAGCCTTTTATTCCAAAGGGGTACCCTGAGCCGTCTATTCTTTCATGATGCATAAGTATTGAGTCCCTGATATTAAGATCGATTTCTTCATTTCCCCTGATAATATCGTAACCAAATATCGTATGCTTTTTCATTTCACGAAATTCGTCCTGGCTCAGCCTCGTTGGCTTGTTTAAAATCTCGCCCGGCACCTTCATCTTGCCGATGTCGTGAAGCAGGCCCGCCTGTATGGAAACCTTTACTACAGGCTCCGGCAGTTTCAGCCAGTTGGCAATAAGCATGGCATATAAAGAAACATTTATACTATGGGTAAAAGTATATTCATCCGCATTCTTCAGTGAGTTCATACATTGGACTATATAGTTGTCCCTGCCTATGTGCACATATATTTCATCAGAAATCTGAGAAACAATCCCATAATCAATCCTGCCTTTTGCTACCAGATCATTAGTAATCTTCTTAATAGACCTTATACTTGCTTCATAATCCTTTTTTAAGATTTCATAGGAATTGTAAACCTTTTCTCGACCCATATCTGCGGAGGAATCATATATCCACACTTTACTGACACCGCAATATTTCAGTTTGTCTATGATATAACCATTCAAAACTGTATTTTTTGCTATAAGTTTTGTACCATTGTCTATTACATCCTCCGCCAAAATATCATCTGGTCTGCATTGGTATACAGATATATGTTTTAACACATTAATCAACCTTTCTTCAAGCTGTCCTGCTAGCTCTCCTGATAGCTGACATCTATTTCTAAAACTTCTCCATCTTCGAACATCAATGGTACGCATACTATTACGGTCTTCGATGGGCTGAATTCCATATTCTCCCCAGTCAGTACCGTAGGAGGTGTAATATCTATATTCATCCCGTTTATCGAGAATAAATTCGCCGTGTGTCCAAGTATCATATTACACATTTCCGCTATTGCACTCTTCGCCAGTTCATCAAGTTCAGGAACAGGCATACCACACATCATGGCAGAAGCTATTTTACATGCCAGGCTCTTGGCTAGAGATATTACAACGTTGCCCTTTATCTCTCCCGTCAGACCTATTAAAACCACGACGCTGTCACCTTTGTAGGGTGAGTTCTTTACTCTCAATTTTCCCAAGCTTGTCTTAAGTCCGGAGGTCTGAACAATGATGCTCTGACTGGCCTCGATAAATGGATTAATATATTCTACCTTCATGGCTGTTCTCCCTTCTTCTCTTTAGCTCTACATAGACTAAACCACTTTAATGTTTTTCACAAAATAAAAGGTTATATCAGTTCAAAATCCTTCATGACCGTCTGCGGTTATATCACATTCTCCATATGCAGACAGGACTTTCTGCATGAATTTTCTGCTTGCAAAATCATCCTCGGATATCAATATCCTCATTCTTGTTTTTAAAGTGCTCATACCTGGTACCTTCCGAGATTTCCTGCCTCTTGCATATTTCCTTTGTCGACAACCCTTGAAAGCCCAGTTCATTCAATATATCAATAGCAGTCAATGTTACTCTCTCTTTTCTCTTTATGTAAAGGCGCAAAGCGGTATT
>JAUZPH010000598.1 GCA_030706065.1 Bacillota bacterium
GACAACGGGAGAATAGGTGATTTCAGAGACCCTGAAGGGTACGGGATTAATCTGTACGCCCAGACTATAGCCAATCTCTCTTGCTTTGGCTGCAGCATCCTTCACCGCTGTATCAAGAGCCTTCTTATAGTATACCGAAGGGTTTTCTGCTTCAAATCTTATATTTTCTACTCTATTGGCACCGTTGGCAGTGGCAGTATCGATGACTCTTCCAACGCTGTTCTTGTCCCGAATAGTCACAGTCAGGATGTTTGTTACCCTGTAACCCCTGAACACCTGCCTTCCTTCAACAAAATCGTATTGAGGCTGTATATCGTATATCAGAGTCTGAATATCCTTTTTCGGTATGGTGAGCCTGTAAAGGCTGCCGAGCATTGAGATAGACCTTGCTGCATTTTCAGCCTGGGCCTTTTCCAGGCTCATATCCTCTGTTATTACACCAAGATTTATTAATGCAATATCCGGTTCTACTCTGATGGACCCGGCACCTATTACCTTAATTACGCCTTTCGGCTGGTCAAAGCTTCCTGGATAGAAGTTTTCAAAATCCATAATATATAAAATCCCTTCTTTTTATAGTAATACGTCATTATATAATATGATTGATCGGGTAAAATTTCCATTATACATAATTGTAAAAAATGTAATTCTATGCGAACATTTTATATATTGGGCGCGTCTAAATATGTGAAGGGAAGTGAGAGCGTGGAAGTTTCATCAGGCCTGATGGAAAAGGAAAAACCATATGAAGATATAATTCTGGCAAAGCTGGGGGACAAGTGCGCCTTTGAGAGGCTCATCGGGGCTCATGAATTTTCATTATATGTCGTTGCCAGGGGTATGCTCTCGGATAAGTCCGATATTGAAGACGCTTTTCAGGAAACTGTCCTGAAGGCGTATAACGGACTGGAACACCTTCGGAAGGTAGAATTTTTTAAAACCTGGATCATAAGGATCATGATTAATGAATGTAGAAACATCCTCAGAAAAAATAGAAAGGTGATATATATAGAGGACAGCAGCTTTATCGAACCTGTATTCCATGAGGACAACAACCGGCTGGAAATCCTGGAGATAGTTAATTCTCTTGAAAGGGACCTCAGGCTGGTAACGATACTGTATTATTATGAGGACATACCTCAAAAGGAGATTGCAGACCTTTTGGGAATACCTCAGGGCACGGTGCGTTCAAGGCTTTCAAGAGCCAAGGACAGGCTTCGGCAAATGCTGGCTGCTGAATAAGGAGTGAATTTAATGAGTGATATTGATGTCTTAATAAAGGAGAGAATAACGGCTGAGGGAAGGGAAATACCTGATTATCTGAAGGAAAAGAAGAAGTCGGTATTTAAATGGCTGCCGGAAAAAAGTAGACGGGGATTTCCGATATGGCGGTACAGCTCTGCTTTTGCTTTAATCGTGGTAATATGTTCAATAGGTTACTTCGGGTATTTTAGGCTTTTTTCAGGTATGCCCAAGTTGGATAACACCGCGGCAGACATAAAAAGTCCGGATTATGCGAAGCAGTTGTATGATGCGGCATACGACCGGGATGCCAACTTAGATAATTTTGCAGTGAAGGAAGAGGATAAGAAGAAAGCAGAAGCGGATGGGTTTATTGTAAATAGAGCAGAGGTAATGGAACAGGAAAAACCTAGCAATGGAAGTGTACAATCTGCTGAAAAAGTTTTTGAAAATAGTAATGCAGATCTTTCTGCAGTAAAGAAACCTGAACTGCAAACTCTACAAGCTTTAGCTGACAGCTCTGACGTAATTATACAGGGATGGGTAATAGGCATAAAATATGTTGACGTGAAAGAGGATTCGGCGGTGGGAGCTGCCGGGTTGTCAGTGAATACGGAAGTGTTGGTGAAGATAGCAAAAGGCTTTATGAGTGATGTAAAAAGTGGGGACATACTGACCTTCATAGAAAAAGGCGGAGTAACCAGCAGGTATCATTATCTGGTCAGTTATGGGATGATGGATAAATTTGAGTTTACAAAGGAAGAGCTGGAAAAGGCAAAGGGAGAGAAAGTACTTGATTTGGAATATGGAGATGTGCCCCTGATGAAACCCGGTGATGAGGTATTCCTGTTTGGACAGGATACAGGAACACAATATGGGTCAACAAATAAGATATATAAGCCTGAGCATGACTTTTTGGGCAAATTTATTATAAACGGCGAATATGCCCTGCGGTATATACCTTATGAGTGGCAAACAGTTGGCTACCAAACAAAAATCAAGGTAACGGATATGCAGGCAATACTTGAGGACTGGAGGAAATTAGAAAAGTAGGAGGATGAATTAACGTGGAGATAAAGCCTGTAAAAAAATATAAAGTTCCGGGATATCCGGACAGAGACACCGTTTTAAACAGCCCGGGAATTTTAAAGACTGTTCCTGAAAGATGGAAGGGTAATGCATATGTCTGTGCCGCTTTGAGTACATTGATGTTGGCTTCGCTGACCTCCTGCACGCAGAAGGCACAGCGAACCGGTACTGACGGCCAAGGGAATAAGGCTTTGGTGGCACCAATATTTGAACATGGGCAGGGTAGGGGAAGCTTTGGATGCAGTTCTGTGGCACCGCCTTCATTTTTATCTGAGGAAGAAGCCTTTCAGGTAATACAGGAAGAGGCAAGGCAGTATGGAGTAAGCTTTCATAGGGATGGCCTGGAGATAAAGGGTGTCGGAATACCTCAAAC
>JAUZPH010000599.1 GCA_030706065.1 Bacillota bacterium
CCTCGGATTACGGGAAGACCTGGAAGCGCATAAATGATGATCAGCACCAGTTTGGCGACATGCGTTCAATAAGTGGAGACCCGAGGGTATATGGCCGTGTATATGTTGCATCCGGAAGCAGAGGCCTAATCTACGGAGACATCAAATGGCAGAGGGTTAATTAGTATCCAATTGACAGAAAAGCTGTCTGCACGGAAGCAGGCAGCTTTTCAGCTTTCAGTAAAGGTAGATTAGATAATTTTTATTTCCGTCTCCAAATCGATGCCGGTTTTAGCCTTGACAGTTTCCTTTACCAGTTCTATCAAACCAATGATATCCGAGGCAGTGGCGTTTCCGGTATTGACAATAAAATTGGCATGCTTTTCAGAAACCTTTGCTCCTCCGACAGTCACGTTTTTCAGACCTGCATTTTCAATGAGTGCACCCACAGGCTGGCCGCTGATTCTTTTAAAGATACTTCCGGCGTTAGGGTAGTTAAGGGGCTGGGTGGAAACTCTTTTTGATTGTATTTCAGCCATTCGGGAGTGAATTGCTTCGCAGCTGTCGGGTTTTAACATAAGGGCTGCTGAAAGCACAATATTATTGCTGTTTTGGATGATGCTCCTTCTGTATGAAAGCATTAAATCGTCTTTATACATTATTGAAATATTTCCGGACTCCTTCAGAACGAAGGCATATTGGAGAATATCCTTTATCTCCACATTGTACGCTCCGGCATTCATTGAAACTGCCCCGCCGATGGTGCCGGGTATACCGGACAAGGCTTCAGCTCCGGATAAACAATTTTCCAAAGCAATTTTACTGACCCTCGAGAGAAAGGCGCCGCAATCTGCTTCGATGATATTGTTATTAACCTTGATGCTGTTCAAATTGACGGTCTTTATAATAACGCCGTCATATCCTTTATCACTAACTATCAGGTTGCTGCCGTTTCCAATAACAACATATTTGACTTGTTTGTCTTCAAGCAGTTCAACAGCGGATATCATCTCATCAATGCCTGACGGGGATATCATTATGCGGGCATTGCCTCCAACTCTGAAGGTTGTGTGTCTGCTCATAGGCTCTTTGACTTTGATGTACTTTTTGTCCATTAATGTTTCCAGGCTTTCGACCAGCTTTTCAGTATCCATAATTTCATCTAGTTTGTACAATATATAATATTATAACAAGCTAAAATCAAACCTCCTTTAGCAGTATTTGCATTAATAATAATTTATCCGGGGAAATTGATATTTCCAAGAGGGATGATTTTCATGAGGCACTGATTACTGCCCATTTTAATACTCTCCAGCAATTCAATATCAACCTCGCAGTCAAAGACATATTGAAAAATTTTCTTATTATATCCTACTGTGCAGTAGCACCAGGCTTTTGTAGGCAGGAAATCAACACCTTCAAGCATAGGGCATGGACATGATAAATACTTTGTTATCAAATATCCGTCCTTTATAGACCACCCAACTGAGTAGGCATTCATTTTATCAACGAAGTCTGTAAGGGAATTGGAATAGTTAAAAGTGTTTTTTATAAATTCCTTTGCCTCGTCCAATTTCTCAGTACAATGGCAGCCCGTCCTAATTTTCTTTATTGTCCCATCATCGAAGCTTTTTTCAAGTTCCATGGATATGAAATTTACCCATTCATTCTTCTCAGCTTTTGTTGGCGATAATGGCAGATCCATCCCAAAAGCAATTTTTTCTGCAGCTGCTGAACCCGCATGTTTTTTAATATTTTCATAGAGTTTCCTGGCTTCGTTATGTTTCTGATCCAAAATAATACAGCTCCAATCCATCAAAAATAATTATTTTTTACTTATTATATAGTCCTCTATAAGTTTTATATCCTTCGAGTCTTTTTCTCTTCCCAGCTTTAACTTCTGCTTTTTAACGCTGTCCAGGCTGCATACTGGTAACCCTTCAATAAATTCTATCTCATCGGCAAACCAGTCTTTAATCAGCTCTATCGAATCGTTCAAGGCCATAATCTTTGAATTGTCGTCTGCAACTCTGTAGGTATAGCCTTCGTTCAAAAGGAGGTTCCACAGATTTTCGTTACAACCAAGATCAATATCTCTTGTATATTCCTTTACACCATGAATTACCAGGGCGGCGCCGGAACTAATCCAGAAATCCCCTATGGGCAAATTCATATCCTTAATAATTTTTATGATATTCTCTTTATTCAGCATCAAAAGCGCTCCTTATATGCAAATTGATGATACAACAGGCTCAACGGAAACTCCATTCCACGTACCTTGTTAACAAATTCCTGAAGACGTCTTCCTCCATCAGGTATGTGGTCATAATGTAAATCTGTAAATACAGCAAATTTAATTTCGTCCATAATGCTCTCCCTTTCTCAGGCTAATACTAAAGGTTTAAACTTCCGCATCTGTATTAATGGTACCACAAATTGTAATTGAAGCAAATCGGTGGAATAAAAAATCTATCTACAGCTAATCTTATATCTTGTTTGAGTTTAATGGTATAATTGGCATATGACGTTACTACAATACATTATATATTTGTATATGGTAGAAACTTTTTATAGGGAAGGTGGAAGCATGTTCTTTAGTAATTTGGAAACGGAAAGAGTATATCTTAAAAGCATATCCTGTGACGACAGGGATTTTATATACAGCGAGTTTTCAGATCCTGTGGTGAACAGATATCTGTTTGATGCGGAGCC
>JAUZPH010000006.1 GCA_030706065.1 Bacillota bacterium
AGAATAAGGCCTTCTCCGGTATCAATCAGATGGGAGCATACATCTGTATTCCCTACGTAATAAAGATTCCCGCATATGCAGAAGGGCTCCACCCGATACCTGTAAGAATAACGGTAGAAGTCTTCCCTGTCCTCAATATTGAATTCATATTTAGATGCCATTAGAAATCATCCTTTCCTTATATCTAATCTTACCATGAATAACGTGCAACATTAAGCTCTTAATGCAGGTCAGAGATCATATCTAAAATTTTATATATAAAAAAAACAAGCACTGCTGAAGTACCTGTTTATGGACTGATTAACTTCATATATCTTCTCTGAAGTCTTGTTTTCCTTTGGATTATCATTCTTGTTTAGGATACTTACAAACATATCCTCCGATTTTCAATGACTTGATTTTGTTCACCCATCAATTTTATTCCAAAGGCCTGAGCTTCGGAGTGGTCCGGTTGTCTAATCTTATTCAATCCATTCCTTTTATATTTTAACTTTTTCACTGGATAGAGGATGAAGGCTCCCCGAGAGAATAATGGCCGCCATTGATTCTGTAATAATCAAACATAGCAACTCCGCCAACTGGCGAAACGGCAGAAATTTTTTTATCGGAACTTTTCCCGCTTACCGGTGAAGCTGCAGGAGCTTGTGCATCGGAACCCTTGAAGTCAAGTACAATGCCTTCGATTAACAGCAGAACAATCATAATAGAAAATGATATAAGTGCAATTTTGTGTTTACTAAAGAATTTAGGTGCCTTTTTAAACATCTCAAATCCCCCTATCCATAATAAAGATAACGTATACCAGGAACCATATGCTGGCACGGAATTACATATGGTAAGGCATTGTAAACATTATACCATTCCATACATTTTATGTAATTGAATAAAATAAAGAATGGACCCCTGCAAATTAAGGGTCCATTTAATTATCGTTATTACTTGTTTTTATTCACTGTATAGTAATTTATCAAGCTTCCTGCAAGAATGATATCCTTCTCGTCCTCTGTAAGTCCTTTTACCTGAAGAGTTATGGTTCTATTGCCTCTGGCACTTACAACAACTGCTTTGATATCTTCCTGTCCGCTGGAGATAGCCTCTTTGATTCCCTCTACAAACACATACTCTCCCACTTCAAAAGCTCTGTCTTCCGAGGCAGGAATTACAAAAGGTATCATACCCCAGTTGATGAGATTGCTTCTATATCTCTTGGTTGCATATTCCTCTGCTATATTTGCAAAGCCGCCCAATACCTTCTGGCAGGAAGCTGCCTGTTCTCTTGCTGAACCGTCCCCCGGCTTTACTGCAAAAACAACGCTGCCGAGCTGTGTATTCTTTACAAGCTGCTCCAAATCCTCCTCGGAATTTACTTCTGCAGCACTACTCAATACTTCCTTTAAGCTTTCCAATCCGGCATAGTCTCCGTCAAAAGTCTGCCTTGACTTCTCAACAGCCTGTACTTCTTTTGCTCTTCCTACATACTTAGGATCCTTTCTGGACAAAGTAAACTCTGCAAGCTTCATTGGGTTTGAGCGGTAGGAGGAGGTCTCCCCTGAAGGTATAAGCTCATCCGTTGTTGTTACAGGGTCCTTTATTACAGATACCATCTTCAGAAGAATATTATCTGTAAGTGCAGACATCTGAGGCCAGTCCGCTATATTTGGGCCATACTTCAGCTCTTCCTCGGCCTTTGCTGCACTGTAGCCATTGTAAACCCTGTTCTTGTATACCGCGGAGTTAAAATTATATTTCACTTCCACTTCCGGAATATCGATTTCCGTCGCAGGAGTCAGCAGGCCTCCATTTACTGCTGTTGCAGCAATAGAAAGTGCATCCATTAAGGCAACTGAGGCAATCTGGCCGGAACCCGGCTTCGAGCCTTCTCTGCTTGGGAAGTTTCTTGTAGTATGCCTTATGCTCAGGCTATTGTTAGCCGGTGCATCTCCTGCACCAAAGCATGGGCCGCAGAAGGCGGTTTTTACAACGGCACCTGCCTGCATAAGTGGGCCTATGGAGCCGTTCTTTATAAGTTCCATATATATGGGCTGGCTGGCAGGATAAACACTGAGATTGAAGTAATCACTGCCCACAGACTTCTGATCCAGTATCGCTGCCATCTTAACAATGTTTTCAAAGGTTCCGCCGGAACAGCCTGCCACTATACCCTGATCAACTTTAATTCTATTGTTGACAATCTTGTCTGTAAGAGTAAAGCCTATTGAAGGATTATCTATCTGCTTTCTGCATTCTCCTTCTACTACCCTTAATATCTCTTCAGCATTGCTGTTAAGCTCTTTAATACTATATACATTGCTTGGATGGAAAGGAAGTGCAATCATTGGTTCTACCTTATCCAAATCCACCTTGATTAAGCCGTCATAGTATGCCACTACTCCAGGCTCAAGCTTTGCATAGCCCTCAGGGCGTCCATGAATGTTGTAGTACTCCTGGACCTTTTCATCGGTAACCCAGATGGAGCTCAGACAGGTTGTCTCAGTTGTCATTACATCTATACCATTTCTATAGTCAACAGAAAGGTTTGAAATTCCGGGGCCTACAAATTCCATAACTTTGTTTTTTACAAAACTGTTCTTAAATACAGCACCTATTATACTCAATGCTACATCCTGTGGGCCAACACCCTTTCTTGGAGCCCCTTCCAGATAAACTGCAATGACCTCCGGGCTGGAGATATCATAGGTCTTCCCAAGCAGCTGCTTAACAAGCTCCGGTCCGCCTTCTCCCATGGCCATTGTTCCGAGAGCACCATAACGGGTATGGCTGTCCGAGCCCAGAATCATCCTTCCGCAGCTTGACATCATTTCTCTCATATATTGATGTATAACCGCCTGATGGGCAGGCACATATATACCGCCATATTTTTTTGCAGCGGAAAGCCCAAAATTGTGATCGTCCTCATTTATTGTACCTCCAACAGCGCACAGGCTGTTATGGCAATTCGTAAGTACATAAGGTATGGGAAATTCCTTTAGCCCGCTGGCCTTGGCAGTCTGTATTATTCCTACATAAGTTATGTCATGGGAAGCCATGGCATCGAATTTTATTCTTAGATTTTTTGAATCCTTTGAAACATTGTGTTTGGTGAGGATTCCGTAAGCCATGGTATTCTTCCTGGCTTCTCCGCCTTCAAGCAGGCTATTTAAATCTGCCTCTTCGCCGAGACTTTTCAAATGTCCTGCTATGTCACTGGAGGATACTTCATCTTCAAAACCTAATATGGATTTGCCTCTATAAAGGTATACACCCTTTTTAATTACCTCTACCATTCAATTCACTCCCTAAAAATTTACGCTATCTCATAAACAACATTATATCAAAGAAATATCTATACAAATTATATTTAAAAAAGATATAATTTATATAATAAAAATATAAATGAGGAGGACACAAATGGATATAAAACAGCTGAAATATTTTCTCACCGTGGCAGAAGAATCAAGCTTCTCAAGGGCTGCAGAAAAACTTTACATGGCCCAGCCTCCTCTCAGCCATCAAATAAAGCTGCTGGAGGATGAGCTTGGCGTAACGCTGCTGGAACGCACTACCCGCAAACTTCAGCTTACGGATGCCGGAAAGGCGCTGGTACAGCGGTCAAAACAATTGATGGAGTTCCTGGAGACCTCAGTGAAAGAAGTAAAGGACATACATGACGGGCTTCAGGGAACTCTGTCCATCGGAACGGTGTCCTCTGCCGGTGCGGCACTGCTTCCGGAGAGAATCCGGAGTTTCCACGAGAATTATCCGGGAATAAATTTTGAGATATTGGACGAGGACACAGCGAAAATCATCGAGCTCCTTGACCACGGTGTTATCGACATCGGCATCATTAGAACCCCTTTTAACCTGGACAGCTTTGAAGCCATACTGCTTTCCGATGAGCCCATGATTGCTGTCAGCAATACGGAAATAGCCAATTGCCGGGAGTCAGTAAAAATGACGGATCTGGCAGATACTCCTCTGATTGTCCAGAGGCGTAATGAGGCTGTCATTCAGGAGCTCTTTGAGAAATCCGGCTTCAAGCCACGGATAATCTGCAGGAGCAATGATGTGAGAACCATCCTGCTCTGGGCTGGTACCGGCCTTGGAACCGCTGTCGTCCCTAAAAATTGTTTAAACCTTGTACCAGATACAAATTTACAATACAAGGAAATAGCGGAGCCTCTTCTTATAACAGGCACCGCCGTAATCTGGCCGAAGCAGCGTTATATATCTTCAGCTGCCAGGCGCTTCCTGGAAACCTTTAAAGCATCTGCCTATTGACATCTTCCATTAAATGTATTAATATATAAACATACCAACCGGTTTGTATCCAGAGAGGAGTTTATTATGGAAACGAGAGATAAGATTTTATATGAGTCCTTCAAGCTTTTTGTTGAAAGAGGCTATGGGGATGTTTCTATGAATGATATAGTCACCAGTTCGGGAATTACCAAAGGGGGCTTTTATCATTACTTTAAGAGTAAAGAGGAGCTTTTTGCCGAGCTGCTCCAAAATTATATATTAGTGCCTATGAAGGAATTCAAAGATTACTTGAGAAACCTGAGCGGTCCACCAACCGAAAGGCTTGACGCCTTTTTCTATTCGTACATATACATCATCGACGAAATGGTGAAGCTGCTGGAGGATGAAAAACATGTATATGGCTATTATCTTATGTATTTTTCCGCACAGCAGACCATTAAGGATTTTGACGTGCAGCTTTCAATGATTTATGAGGATATTATTTCTGTGATAAAGGACATATTGAGAGGACTGCTGGCAGGGAAACACAGCGTCGATGAAGCTGTTGTAGACCATTGGGCTGTACATATAGTTTCCCTTTGCGAAGGAATATGCATACTTTGGATTTTGAATAAGAAAAGGGACTATAAAGAAATGTTTTTGGAGGCCAACGAAACTGTTAAGGCTGCCCTTTTAAATTTATGACAAAGCTTTATGGCTGCGGAAATTTATTTCTTAATTTATCGCCTTCGAAAAATCGGTGAAGATTCCATATTTTCTCAGGCGAACACTGAAGGTTTAAATTTCCGCAGCCTAAGTACAAGAAGTTTTCTTCTTGTACATTTTTAAAGAAATTTATATACCGAATGGTTGGTATCTAGGGGGGTGTATTTATGATTACTACGTCAGATGTTGAATTGAGTGTAAAAAAACTGACCAAGAGCTACGGAGACAGCACTGTAGTCAATTCTCTATCCTTTGACATCTACAGAGGAGAAATATTTGGGTTTCTGGGCCCTAACGGTGCCGGGAAAACTACCACCATCAGCATGATCTGCGGTCTTTTAACTCCGGACAAGGGAGAGATATTTATTAAGGGAGCGCCGTTAAAGAGGCAGTCCTCCACCATTAAAACCATTGGCATGTGTCCTCAGAATATTGTGATATGGAATAACCTTACCTGCCTGGAGCAATCCGTGTTTGTGGGTGAAATGTATGGAATGTCCGGAGAGGCGGCTAGAAAGAGGGCTTTGGAGCTGCTGGAGGTTATGGGCCTGTCCGATAAAATGAAGTCTCTTGGCAAGACTCTTTCCGGCGGTATGAAGAGGAGGCTCAATATCATATTGGCCCTGATACACGACCCGGATATAGTAATACTGGATGAACCTGAGGCAGGGCTCGATCCACAAAGCAGAGTCTTTGTGAGAAGCTTTATAAAGAATCTGGCCAAAAGAAAGACCCTACTGCTCACTACCCACGACATGGATGAGGCGGAAAGATTATCAGACAGGGTCGCTATAATTGATCACGGAAAGCTTCTGGTGCTGGATGCTCCCGAGAATTTAAAAAAGACCCTTGAAGGTGGGGAAGTATTGGAGATCGTCACCGGTGATATAAGTAAAAAGGCAGTAGACCAAATCAAGAGCCGCCTTCTTCAGCTCTCATTAAAAGCCTCCTATATGGACGGCCTCTTCGGAGTACGCTGCAGCAATGCCATAGAAGCCGCCGCAGTGGTGCTTGAGGTGTTTAAAGATTATGAAGTTGCCTATGAGGATATTAGAATACGAAAAAAGACTCTGGAAGATGTATTTATTTCTCTGACAGGAAGGGGGTTAAGGGAATGAGGATTATGAGTCTGCTGAAAAAGAGCTTTATCGAAACCCTGAGGGATTGGAAGATGTTTTTGCTGGCACTGATCTTCGGCCCCATCTTCATACTGATCTTTAATGCCGTCTATAACGGCAGCAATAACGCCTATAGTGTTGTAATAAGAAATGCAGACAAAGGCTTTGAAGCCTCCGGCACAAAATACAATTATGGAGATACTCTGATAAAATGTTTGAAGGAAATAAAAGCTTCAGGAGGCAGCAGATTTAAAATAACCCTTGCCGCAGATGCAGACAGCGGCAGAAATTCTCTGAAAAAGGGAGATGTCCCTCTATTTATGAGCATACCGGAGGATTTCACCAAATCCATAATGGAGCAGGCCTCCGGTGATAAAAAGGCCCAGACAAATATAGAATTCTACGGCGACCTCACCAATCAGGCCTATATGATTCCTGCAGTATCCCTTGGAGCTGTCGTTGAGAATTTTGTATATGAGAGCACCGGAAAGGTGAAACCTCTCAATCTTATAGAGCACTCCCTGGTTTCCATGGAAAACAAGAAGGACTTTGATGCCTATGTTCCCTTTGCAATTCTGATGGGCTGGATCATGGTGATGTTTACCGCCTGCAATGCACTGGTCAAGGAAGTAGACGAAGGAACAATGGTGAGGCTCAGGCTTTCCGGCATGAGAAACTTTGAGTTTATATCCTCAGTGACTATAAACCAGATATTGATATCCTTTATTATAGTTGCAATCACCATCGGTACCGCTGTCGGCATATGCAATTACAAGCTCACCGCCTCCATTCTGGACATTGGAGTCATAACGTTGATATCAACTATAGGCCTAGTCGGCATGTCAATAATCGTAGCAAGCTTCTGCAGAAACACCAGTGATATACTGATAATCGGAAACCTTCCCTATTTTCTCATGATGATATTTTCAGGTGTCTTCCCAATACCGGGGCTGAAGCTATTTAAAATAGGCTCTTACTCCATAGGCCTTAGTGATTTGTTATCTTCCACCCAGACCTACAGTGCATATAAAAAGGTACTCTATGATGGGCTTCCTCTCAGCAAAGCCGGTTATGAGATTGCAATGATATTACTGCTTTCACTGATCTACTTTACAGTAGGTATGGTACTCTTCAAGAGGAGGCATAAGATTTAATAAAACATCAGGCGGGCAATTGTCCGGCTGCATTCTGAAGTAATAACGGCTAAAGTAAAAACATGGTATAATATATATATAGATGTGTTACTTCCGGTGCTTAACAAAATAATGAAAGGTGGGCTGCAGTATGAATAGAAATGCTTTACCAATACCCGAAAATTTTCGCGATACCATCCTTCGCTGCTTCAAAGCAGATGGTGAAGCCTGGCTGAAGAAGCTTCCGGACTTGCTGGAAACCTTAATACGAAGATGGGAGCTTACTGACTGTAGGGTCGAGAAGAACTTGTCCATTCATTATATTTGCTATGCCCATTCTCAAAGGTATGGTGATGTTGTCCTGAAAACCGGTGTACCCCATCTGGAGTTATACAGCGGAATGGATGCACTGATTTATTATAACGGTAGATATTCCTGCAGGGTTTACGAGGCAGACAGAGAACATGGAGCAATGCTTATGGAAAGGGTATCTCCCGGCACCAGACTCAGGGACGAAGCGGATTTCCAGAAGAGAATCAAAGTCGGAACAGAACTGGCGGAAAAGCTTCCTTTAGTCATTCATGAGCCTCATAATTTTCCTCTCTTTCAGGCACAGATGGAGAAGGCCTTTAACCGGGCCCGGCGTGAAGGCTGTGCCCCTGATGCATTTATTTCTATGTTGAGCCTGGCGGAAAAGCTCTATGAGGAGATAAAATCACTTGACCGGCAAAAGGTGCTATTACATGGGGATATGCATCATGAGAATATTTTGAAGGATGCCGCAGGAAACTGGAAAGTCATTGACCCTCAGGGGCGTATCGGAGAACACTGCCTGGAAGCCGGTCGGTTCCTTCTAAATGAATGGGGTTGGTTCGACGGTATAGGCGACCTGAAGCTCACTACAAAATGCCTGGATGCCTTTGCTGATGCTTTGGGGGAAAGCCGGAGAACAATTGCATCCGCCTGTTTCCTGGATTATGCTCTTTCAAGCTGCTGGTCTCTGGAGGACGGCTCCAGCCCGGAGGTTCTCGAAGAGCCGCTCCGGCAGATGACCACTTTATTGGAGTTTGTAAAGTAACTGTTTTAGTTCTAAAATGTCGAGAAAAGTTAACAAATAACGCCTATTTTCACATAAAAAACACATTAAGAACACATCTGCTGCACATAAACATGCCATATTATATATGTGTAAGCAATTTAAAAACATTAACCCGCCAAGTAAATATATAAAAGCAGTTGGAACCCCCATTCCCTCCAACTGCTTTTATTTTTATCTTTTCCGAAAGGCTAGCCCTCAGCCGGTATATTCCGGTTCTTCACTCAATCATTACAACAAAGTCTTGTTTCAAAAGTATATACTTAGTTATACGTAAAAAAGTCAACAAATAATATTTATTTTCACAAACTAGACACATTTCAAACACATATGGTATACAGAAACAGAAATTATAAAATATTCATGAAAAGATAAGGCATAAAGCCGCTAAACGCTTATATTCAGACAGTTGTAAAAGCTTTCTCGACTGACTGACTCAATGCAAACGATTCCACCTTTCGACAAATTATGAAACCGTTTTAGATGTTTTTAAAATAGTTTTAAAAAGTACTTAAAAAAGTTTGATTTATATTTAACAATAAGATATAATGAATAAGAAATTAAACAATTTAAGTCTTATAGGAGGATTATATGTCAGATTATAGCAATTGCCTTGAAAAAGGCCCAATCACACAGGAATTGCTGGAGAAAATGGATACATATTTTCGTACAGTAAACTATTTGGCTGCCGGCCAATTGTATTTATTAGATAACCCGTTATTACGCGAACCTTTAACTATGGATCACGTAAAGCGTAAAATAGTAGGACACTGGGGTACAGTTCCAGGACAAAACTTTATTTATACACACTTGAACCGTGTAATAAAGAGATATGACCTTGATATGATCTATATTTCAGGACCGGGACATGGCGGCAACTTCATGGTTGCAAACACTTACGTTGAAGGTTCCTACAGTGAAGTGTATCCTAACATAAGCCAGGATACAGAAGGCATGAAGAAGATGTTCAAGCAGTTCTCTTTCCCATGCGGAATATCCAGCCACGTAGCACCTGAAACTCCGGGTTCCATCAATGAAGGCGGAGAGCTCGGTTACTCACTGGCACACGCATTTGGATCCGTGCTTGATAATCCAGATCTTATTACAGCTTGTATAGTAGGCGATGGAGAAGCTGAGACAGGTCCTCTAGCCACTGCATGGCACTCAAATAAATTTATAAATCCGGTTACTGACGGTGCTGTTTTACCGATACTTCATCTTAATGGATACAAAATCAGTAACCCAACTGTATTTGCCCGTATTTCAAGGGAAGAAATACAGAAATTCTTTGAAGGCTGCGGCTGGAAGCCTTACTTTGTTGAAGGCGATGACCCGATGACCATGCACAGATTAATGGCAGAGACATTAGACAAAGTAATCGAAGAGATAAAAGCAATAAAAGAAAATGCTGCTAAAACCGGCGATCTTACACGTCCAATGTGGCCAATGATTGTACTGCGCACACCTAAGGGATGGACAGGTCCTAAGGTAGTTGACGGCCAGGCGATCGAAGGTACTTTCCGTGCTCACCAGGTTCCTATGTCCATGGAAAAGCCTGAACATCTTGATTTGTTAAGAGAGTGGCTGTTAAGCTACAAGCCTGAAGAATTGTTTGATGAAAACGGACGTGTTCTACCTGAAATAGCTGAAATGAGCCCTAAGGGAAATCAGCGTATGGGTGCCAACCCCCATGCCAACGGAGGACTTTTACTCCGCGATTTACGTTTACCTGACTTCAGAAAATACGGTGTAGATGTTCCGACTCCGGGCGCTGTTAAAGCTCAGGATATGATTGAATTAGGTGCATACGTTCGTGATGTACTTGCTCTTAATGAAGAGAATAGAAATTTCCGCGTTTTCGGACCTGACGAAACTATGTCAAATCGTCTAGGTAAGGCATTCGAAGTTACTAACCGAAGCTGGAATGTGGAAAAGCTTGAAAATGATGAATTCCTGTCAACAGATGGCCGTATAATGGACTCCTACCTCAGTGAGCATATGTGTGAAGGCTGGCTTGAAGGTTACCTTTTAACAGGACGTCATGGATTCTTTGCAAGCTATGAATCCTTTATCCGTGTAGTAGACTCAATGTTCAGCCAGCATGCAAAGTGGCTCAAGGTTACTTCCGAGCTTCCATGGAGACAGAAGATAGCTTCCATGAACTATATACTAACCTCCAACGTATGGCAGCAGGACCATAACGGATTCACTCATCAGGACCCGGGCTTCCTGGATCACGTAGCCAACAAGAAAGCAGATATCGTACGTATGTACCTTCCACCGGATGCGAACTGCCTTCTTACTGTATTCAATCACTGCATGAGAAGCAAGCATTATGTAAATGTAATGGTTACTTCCAAACACCCAAGCTATCAGTGGCTGAATATGGAGCAGGCTGTTAAGCACTGCAAGCAGGGTATAGGTATCTGGGAATGGGCAAGTAATGACAAGGGCGGCGAGCCGGATGTAGTAATGGCTTGCTGTGGTGATACACCGACACTTGAAACTCTTGCAACTGTTTCAATACTCCGCGAGCATTTACCGGAGTTAAAGATAAGAGTAGTCAATGTTGTTGACCTTATGAAGCTTCAGCCTCATACAGAGCATCCGCATGGATTAACTGATGCCGAATATGATTCAATATTTACAAAGGATAAACCAATCATATTTGCGTTCCATGGTTACAAAACCTTGATACATGAGCTTACTTACTTCCGTCACAACCGTAACCTCCATGTACATGGATACCAGGAAGAAGGAACAATCACTACACCATTTGATATGCGTGTACAGAATGAGATTGACCGTTTCCACCTGGCAATGGATGTTGTCAACAACCTGCCACAGCTTGGAAGCAAAGGTGACTACCTATGCCAGTTAATGAGAGACAATCTGGTTGAGCACAAGCAGTACATTGCTGAAGTAGGCCTGGACCTTCCGAAAGTTCGTGACTGGAAGTGGGAAGTTAAATAATATAATAGTCATATAGATAGCCCCATCCCTATAGTATAATGGCAGGAAGATATCTCTAAGAAGGTATCTTCCTGCCTGTTTTTTAGCCATTATATTCTTATATAGCTCTGCCCTGATTTTAAGCCACGCATCGGACAAGCCTTTTGAAAAGGAATTCGTTCATAAAAGTTAACAAATGATAACGGCTTTGTTTTTCATCTGTCCTCCCAAAAACAGCCAATACTGTACAAAACTCTATGGAATCCTATGGTACTCAACAATTTTCAGCATCTTTGGAGGAATTTATCAAGTTTCATAGAACATATATACAGATGCGGTAATTTAAACCTTAAGTATTCCACTGAGAAAATATCGAATCTTCACCGATTTTTCCGGATGTAAAATTTCATCATATTATTCAGCAATAAAATACCGAAGCTTTAACGGTTTTTATTGCTGTCTATTTCAAAGAAATTTTACATCCAAGGCGATAGATTAAAACATAAATTTCCGCATCTATAAATAATTATTGGCAATATAATTCAATAAACATTCTTATATAGTGTGATATGGAGGGTTGATATTTGGAAATAGCTCAGTTCGTAAAAAACAAATTTAGCAGTTTAAAGAACAGAAAAAGGTTGTTAAGCCTGATAAATTCCAATATTCTGATGCAGATCATAGCTTTGTATACAGCAAAACAGTCCATCGGAAGCAGAGAATACCTTTTAAATGGAGTTTCAGATGAAGTAATAAATAACATAAATAGTGCAAAGGATTTTAAAAACTCCAGTGTCCTACCGACATTTGTCCACGGCTTTATATTCCTTGTAATAACCTGGATAGTTTTGTTTCTATTGCTGCATTTTATACAGCATTTTATAGAATCCATAAATTATCAATATACCTTGCTCCTCATTAATGTAACAATATGGGGGTTGGTCAATGTTTATAAAGTGCAGGGAAATATTATATTTACAATTATACTATCTGCAGTTGTGTTATCCGTTTATTATTATGTTTTTATTAAAAAGAAGCTGTTCAACTTTGAAGAATTTGAAATCAGCAGACGAAAAAGCGTAATCCTATTGATTACGGCATTTTCGTGTTATGTCCTTCTAATTGGAGGGCTGACGGTATTAAGATATTTGGACTACAAGCAGAATATATATGATACAAGTATTTTCTCCCAGATGTATTACTATTTATCAAAATGGGGCCTGCCATATACAACGGTTGAAAGAGGAAAGCTCTTATCCCATTTTGCCGTACACTTTTCACCAATTTATTACATACTTCTTCCGGGATATATGTTGTTCAGTTCTCCGGTATTTTTGGCTATAGCAAAAACTCTGCTGTTAGCTTCAGGGGTTTTCCCGTTATATAAAACTTGCAGGCACAGAGGATTGTCTAATATATGTTCAATCATGCTATCGGTAAGTTATCTCCTCTTTCCCTTCCTCATAGCCTCAAATATCGGAGATGGAGACGGCCATATTTTAAATGAAAATTATTTTTATCCTGCTTTACTTTTCTGGATATTTTACTTCATTGAAGTTGAGAGATTTAAGCCTATGTGGATATTCTGTATTATGACCTTGCTTGTTAAGGAAGATGCACCAATTATCCTGGCCTGCATAGGGTTATATCTGATTTTATACAGAAAGTCTAATTTTCACGGTAAAATTCTTTTTGTATTATCCGCAGTCTATTTCTTCGCTGTTACGAAGTTCATTATTCCTCAATTTGGGGAACAATACCTTATTGCCAGCTATTACAACAATTTTGTGCCGGACAGCAGTCTTGCCTTTCCTGCCATCTTGTATGCTTTAATTTTTAAGCCAAGCTATGTGATACAACAGATTTTTACACCGGGTAAGCTTATTTTTCTGTGCCAGTTGCTTATACCTTTATTGCTGCTTCCGCTGCAGTCATTGAAAAAAGTTCGGAACCTCATACTTGTAATACCAATTGTGCTTACTTCACTGTTATGCATAAATCCCAGTTATATTTATGCCACCGCCAGCCACCACAATATGGCACCAATTTGTATTTGTTTTTATTTAACGGTGTTGATGCTGAGTGAAATCAAATCAAAACGTCGTCGATTCTTCCTTGTTCTAAGCATACTATTGGTAACATCAATTTTCAGTACCTCCTACAACATTGACAAGACAAAATACCTGAGCTATTACATTGAAAACAGAGATAGCATAAAGCTTATTGACAGCGCCTTGTCTAAGATTCCCGAGGATGTCTCGGTCACTGCCACAGACGGTTTCAGTACAAAGCTCACCAAGAGATTCACTCTCACTAATTTTTTCAATCCGTCCTGTGACTATGCGGTAATAGACATGAGTAATATCGGCGGAAATAATAAAAAAACTGTACAAACTCTGCTCAAAGGAAATGAATATGGAGTTTCAGATTATAAAAAGAATCTTTATCTGATATTGATTAAAAACTACTCCACGGAAAGAAACCTTTCGGTATACAATGACCAGTTTGGTGAATAATTTAAAAGTTAAGAATTTGAAACATATATCGGCAAAATATTGATTGCAAATCATTAACCGGCAACCTTTACTCACAGGATGCCGGTTTTTTATATTAAAAAAACATTAACAAATGACAACGGTTTTCACATAAAAAAACCACTAAAAACACATCCGCTATACATAAACAAATTCTATTATATATACATAAGCTAGTAAATAGTTTTAACCCCTCAAATAATTAACATAAAAGCCGCCGGATATCCCCCTTTCCGGCGGCTTTGTTTTTCTTTTTGCTATAGTGTTCATTAAATAATGCGGCTCATCGGAAAATTCAGGTATAAAATCGGTACAATCATTTTTTACCTTTTATTCCAATTGCCCGTATGCAATAATTATCTTGTACCAACTATATTTGAGAAATAATCAGGAGGTGTTTACCATGTACAATATAAAAAGAATAACTTCAGATATTATGGATGAATTTTCACAGAAGATAGAATACGCAAAACATAGCTTCATTCCCATGCTTCCTTTCGTCAAAATGCCTTTTCATAACTTTGATATATATAAGTCATACAGCGATAGGGGGCTTTTTCTGATTGATTATCTTGATGAGGGCTACTGTCTTTACCATCTCTACCACATCAATAAAGGGGATGATACATTGAGGGCAACACTGATCCTTCCGTCAAGCTGGGATAAAAGGTTTGAAATTGTTGAAAAATCCATTCCTAACATTAAAGAATGGTTTCTCAATGAAGACTCCTCAAAGAAATTCATTATCCAGTCCCTGGAGTATGGAGAAATTGAATATTATCCGACGTTGTCCCATTATCTGATACCTACAATAATTAGAAACGGTTTTGAGCCTGAGTACAGAATGTATATGAAAAGGTCCCTAAGCCTTCCTTTTGATGAAGTTCACGGACTTGAAGAAGGTCTGGAGTTGTTGGGTTATTCCGAGGATATTTTAGAGGATATCATCAATTTTTATTATAAGGATGAGTCCGCTAAAAATCCCATGTATTTTTCAAACTGCCCCTATGACGAGCTTACGGAATTAATACGACAGGATTTCACCATTAACAATGCAAAATTTATAAAAACCGCAAAGGGAGACATAATTGCCGGCGTCATTCCGTCCCTGGATTCAGGAAAATTGTGGCTTGATAATTTCACTGTGCACCCCGATTATGACAAGGATAATATCAGCCAATTTCTCCTTCGTGAGACATTGCTTCATCTATCGACGTCCTGCTCGGAGGAAACCGTCTATATTTACCTTAACCGCGGCTGTCATAAGGAAATAGCTTCATGTGCAGGCAATAGCTTTGTTCCTTTTGAATTCTGGGTAGATATGACTTTTCAAAGAAAGATATAAAGCTATGCTGGGAGGTCTGTTTGTTGAGTTATAAAAATGCAAAGGATATATTTCCTCCTGAGCTGTTAAGTGAGATACAAAATTATGTACAAGGTGAAAGAATTTATATACCACAACTTGATAATGTAAGATCAGCATGGGGAACAAAGAGTGGTTCCCATCAGGAAATAACCTTTAGAAATGCCGAGATCCTTAAAAAATACAAAGAAGGCTTAAGAATAGAGGAGCTATCGGAAATATTCTGCTTAAGTAGTGAGTCAATAAGAAAGATAGTTTATAAAAATTTAAAAGAAGAAAAGAATAGTGAGGGAAAATAGAATGTCAAAAAGATTTAGAGGAAAAGGCCTGTGGGGCCTGCCTTCTCATGGGCGGGGTACCTGTCCGGTTTGTCAAACCAAACGAATAAAAATACTCTATGATATCCTGACTGAAGAAGGCAAAAAACTGACCGTCTGCAAAAGATGCCGCAAGAAAAAAATAAAATCGGCTTGTCAGGAAAATAAGCTTTAGCCAGCGGCAAGATAATAATCTTTCTATAAAAGGGGTACAATTGAGTGTCCCTTTTTTGTGCTCGAAAAAACAGTCTTGGAGGCTGTGATGACAGTTGATGTTCCCACACTTTTGTAGTTGTGCTACAATTTAATAAAGAAAAGAAGCTGGATTATCCAGGATAAAATTCGATGTGGAGATGGTTCGCTTATGGATAATAGTGTAACAATTTTAGGAACAACCTTTTCAAAGCTGAATCTAAAGGAAACAATTGACCTGATTGACAGCAAGGTATCTGAAGGTGGAGATAGGATATTCCACCTTATAACTGTAAATCCTGAAATTGCAGTGCAGATTCAGGAGGACCAGGAATTGAAAAAAATATCAGAGGGGGCCGATCTTATAACTCCAGATGGAGTGGGTATTGTCTTAGCTTCAAGACTGAAAAGGAATCCGGTACCGGAGCGTGTCACCGGCTACGACCTGCTGCTGCATTCACTTAAGCTTGGGAACCAAAAGAGCTGGTCTTTTTATTTACTGGGTTCAGATGAAGAGGTGAACAGGAAGGCGTCAGAGTATATCGAGAAATATTATCCCGGTGTAATAGTGGCAGGAAGACATCATGGTTATTTTAAGGTGGAAGAAGAAAGTGGGATTATTGAAGAAATAAGAACATCAAGCCCCAATATTCTTATAGTGGCTCTAGGGTCACCGCTGGCAGACAAATGGATTTATAGACATAAAAGTGAACTGAATGCCAGAGTGGTTTTCGGAGTAGGCGGGAGTCTTGATGTACTCACAGGAAAGGTCAAGCCTACGCCGGAGCTTTGGAAGAAGTTGAATTTAGAGTGGCTGCACAGAAGGATTACTCAGCCTTCAAGGAAGGAAAGGCAGAAAAAGCTTAAACTCTTTGCCTATAGGGCGATTGTTGAAATATTTCGTAAAGGTACGACATAGATGGCTTGTAGTTTAATTTCATAAAAAAACTATCCACACCCCTCAAAAAAATATTAACAAATGATATCGGTTTTCACACAAAAAAACACACTACAAACACATTTGATATCCATAAACAAGTCCTATTATATATACATAAGCTAGTTAAAAGGTTTTACCCCTCATATAATTAACATAGAAGCCGTTGGATATCCCCCTTTCCAACGGCTTTGTTTTTATTCTTTTTATCCTTTCAGTACCACTAAACATGGTTTATATTGAACTTATAGTTTGAGATTATTATTCGGTTTATAAGGTTGGGGCAATATTTATTAAGATACCGGCGGAAAAAGTAGGCAAGGGAACATATGTATTATAATCAACATAAATATATTAAACATTATCCAAAGAAGGCTTAAAATCAAAATTATTGTACTTATGACTACTAATCCTTTTCCGAAAACTATAATACCTCTTATTTTGTTTCTTGTGTATATTCTAATACCAATGATTGAAATACCAAGCAGTACTATTGAACTTGTTATACTTAAAAATAAATTATTTAAAAAGATATTAATCATGATTAACACAATACAAATAACTGAAAATAAAACCATTTCTCTATTTTGTTTCAAACTCATTCAGTTTCACCCCGTTACCTTGATCATACACCTTATTCTACAATTCCACACTAACAATGGTAACACTCATTGTTCAATACCTTCTCATAAAGCACATACTCATAACTTCCCATTATCTTATCTAATGGTAACATTTTATTAACCCCGTTTCAATATTTTACAATATTGTAAGTACTTCACGGAATGTAACACACTCTTTTAGTTATCAAAAAGTTTGAAAAAACTTCTGGTATCCATCCATACAATTATAGATTGAGGCTATATGTTAGTAATCATTATGGTATAATGTATATATTGTAGAAAGTTGTTAGTTATGATAATAAAGCAGAAAATAATGTTATTAACGGGCGGGTGAGGCATTTGAAAAAGAGCACAGTTAAAGTTGGAAGATTAATTTTTATTGTTGTTAGTTTAACCGTTGTATTTGTATTTCTGCTGGGCAGATTGACTTATCTGATGGCGCTTCATGGGTCCGACTATAAAAAGCTGGCCCTGAGCAGACAGCAAAAAACTATTGAGTTGGCACCAAAAAGAGGAGATGTCGTTGACAGGAATGGCGCTCCACTAGCTCTAAGTGCCAGTGCATACAGAATAGATGCGGACTTATCTGTATTGGATACTTATCTTCATGATAAAAAGCTTTCACAGGCTGCAGTAGTAAGTGAATTATCACCATTGTTGGGAATCGATCAGGTCCAGCTTACAAAGACTTTAAACAGTGTTGACAGCAAAGGAAACCCTCTGGAGTTTGTATCAATAAAAAGGAAAGTAGAAAAAGACACTGTAGATGCAGTTAATGCCTTAAAGCTTAAGGGTATTATCGTTTCTTCCGATACAAAAAGAATATATCCAAACGGAAGCTTTTTAGCTCATGTACTTGGCACCACAAACATAGATGGCAATGGTGTGTCCGGTGTAGAACTAAGTTATAACTCAGATTTACAAGGAAAAAACGGCATAAAATATGTTGAGACAGATGCCCATAACAGTGCATTACCCTATATCGACTCAACAGTTGTACAACCTATCGATGGGAAAAACATCGAACTTACAATAGATGAAAGAATACAGGAATTGGCTGAACGAGTAGCCAAAGAGACCCTTGAAGAAAATAGCGCCAAGTCCGTAAGTATCACGATAATGGACCCCAAGACAGGCGAGATACTTGCACTTGCAAATTATCCCGGCTATGACCCCAATAATCCTACTCAGGGAGCCAGTGACAGCAATGCAATGCAGGAAATGTGGAAGAACAGTGCTATCAGCAATATCTTTGAACCGGGTTCCATATTTAAAGTAATAACCGCCGGTGCAGCTCTTACCTATAATGCAGTACCAGATGGTGAAATATTTCAGTGCAATGGCAGTACAAAAGTGGCTAATATAACTTTAAGGTGTGATGCGCCTCATGGAACACAGACCTTTGCCGATATAATAAAAAATTCTTGCAATGTAGGCTTTATAAAAGTAGGCAGTCAGATTGGCAAAGAAAATTTCTATGACTTTGTGAAGCAGATGAACTTCGGTCAAAAATCAGGAGTAGATTTGCCCGGAGAATCGGCAGGCATAGTAGGTGATATTAAAAAGATCGGGCCGGTGGAATTTGCAACAAATTCTTATGGACAAGGTGTTGCTGTAAATCAGGTACAGTATCTGGCAGCCTTTAATGCAGTAGCAAATGGCGGAACGTGGATAAGGCCCCATGCAATGAAGCAGATATACCATATGGAAGACGATAAAAAGGTCTTAGACAGAGAGTATAGTGACTACGGAAAAAAGACAGTAATGGATTCCGATAAAGCAGCGGAATTAAGAACCTATCTTGAGAAGGTTGTTGATGAGGGAACCTCTGTTGAAACTAAAATAGACGGGTACAGAATAGCAGGAAAGACGGGAACAGCCAACAAAGTTAATCTTACTAATGGAGGCTATGAAAAGGGAAAGTACGTATCTTCCTTTGCCGGTATGGCACCTACTGATGATCCTAAAGTAACGTTGATAGTAACTGTCGAAGAACCAAATCCGGAAAAGTATTTCGCAGCAGAGACAGCAGTACCAGCCGCAAAGAAGCTTTTCATGGAATTATTCTCTATCATGAATATACCCCCAAGTAAATAATGCATATGTCAGGAATTTCGTGAAGTGCGCCGTAAAATGTTAAGCCATTTCTTAATTACTTTTGGTTGTAAAGGGAGTGCTGCAAAACTACTTGTTAAGGTAGCTCGTGGTACTCTTTTTTCATATAGAAAGTAGTTGCACACGCCTATATAATTATTAAACGATAGATTTTTTAATAAAACTTTAAAATAAAATATATACGGGGGAAAATACTTTAACATTATGAAGAAGAAACTTAAGTATTACTTTTCAATCTCCACAATTATCTTCCAACCGCTGCCCTTCAAAGTATAAATAGTCCGCTAGATACCTAAAAGTAATCTTCCATGGACTTGAAATTTCAAATAGGGTTTCTTGTTGCCGACATCTCCGAGCCTTAGTTAACTCCTATCTTTGGCTTGGGGGTGTGCCTTGACGTTGGTTATAAAAATCCTCTGAAATTAAAGATATATCAGAGTTTGGCACTTGTCCGATTCAAAGTAATACTTAGCCAAGGCGAACGGCATCATTTTGTTAGGTGACGCAGCTATTTTTTGCAACTAAAGTAGAAAAAATCTTCATCTGTTACAACACAATCCTTAAACTCATATCTCTCTACAAGTTCGTATAACGTAATGTCGCTTGGAATTGCATCTCTCCCTAAGCTATATCCTATATTTTTATGATGCTGCTTTAATCCTTCTCGAGTTCTTGAATGGACGATTGCAAAAACCCCTTCAACCTTCAAGTGTCTGCTTGCATTTGAAAATACCATATCTAAGTTTTCAAAATGAGGTATACTATTAAATATAATAATATAATCAAATTTATCTTCCAATCTTATCTCTTTATCAAAGTCACCACATATGGTTGTGGCTTCAGGATATAGACTTTTTAGTTCTGCTAGCATATTTTCTGAAATATCCAAAGCAACATAATAATTATTTAAACTCAATTGTTTTAAAACAGCATAGAATACACCTGTCCCTGAAGCTACATCAAGAAAAGAGTCACCTTCCGATATTCCTAACTTATTTATAGTTTTATTTACAATCCTGCTTTTTTCATTGGATACTTCTTTCCAACTTTCATATGTTTCATTAAAATACTCCTTTTGATTTTTGATATCCATAATACTCCTCATTTTAATTAAATTCTTATATTACTCACTTATTAATGTCGCCTAACGTTTCGTACTCCCGGCGTTTGCCTGCCAGACTTACATAGATCTTATCTTAGGCTGCAAATGTGCGAAGCGAACGGGAGTATTTTGTTATACGCAGTTTTAATCTCTTCACTTTGAATTAAGCCTACCTTAGGTATTAATAATAGATTCATACTATCTGAAAATTACGCGCTAGCATATAAGAAGAGACCCACATTGCTATCCCTCACGAATATCCCAACCTACTATTTTCTTTGTTTCTGGGTCTACGTAAACACCTATTGGCCCTAACATAGCAGTCTCTGTAGTGCCAAATACAACATGATATAGTTCCTTACCATCATATTTTTCATCTTTCAAGTACATAAACCTTTTATTTGCTATAACTTTTTCAAGTTTTGCATCCTTCCATGTGCCCCCTGTGCCTATTATCTTTTTCTTTCCTTCATTTGATAGATTGTTCCATACTATTTTTCTAACATCTTGCTCCTTGTATAGGGTTAATCCAATACCTAAGCCCGTCAAAGTTAATACCATAAGCAGGATTGATAAAATTACTTTTCTTTTTTTCATAATTCATGCCCCCTCCCTATACCTATATTTGAAAAATAGTTCATAACTAATTCATCATTCCTTACAATTTAGCCTTAATGAAAGCAAACTTATAAACTCTCACAAATCATTCCTTTTCAAAAAAATTGTGTATAACTTAAATACTCCTCCAATTGCTGTCGTGATACATCAAACCTTGGCAGTATTCCCGACGTCCGTGTTGGGAAATATTTCTATAGTTTAAGATCTCCTCCCCCATAACTTTGAACCTTTACTAATACTAAGCTTATCTAAAAGACTTTGTATATTTGATAGATTTTTCAGCGTAACATGAGTATATATTTTAGTGGTCTTAGGGCTTGAATGCCCCAGCAGTTTCATCATCAATAATTAGATTCCCTCTAAGCTATATTTATATATTCTATAATTAATTGATTTTACCTTTTTTTCCTATAAATGCATACAATCAAATATAAAGTTATGTCCTAACTCCACCTCTGACTTACATTTGGAATCCTGGTTCAACCATATCGAATATGCATCCATTCTCAAACTTTTTGCAATCCAACATCCTCTTGACTTTGTGACCCGCCAGTCATATAATGTGACTATAGGGTCATATGACTCATAAGTCATATCTAACTCAACTACCGGGACAAAAGAACCGTCCCTATGTCCCGAAGGGAAGTGATAACGGAATGCCAAAGGAAACTTTTTTTAATCTTGAGGAAGCAAAGCAGGAGAAGGTGATGAGGTCTACCATAAGCGAGTTTTTAAAGCAGGGCTTTGAGAAGGGCAACATCGGGGATATAGCAAAAAATGCCGGAGTGGCAAAGGGCAGCATGTACCAGTACTTTGAAAATAAAAAGGAGCTTTTTATTTATTCCGTACAGTGGGCAATGGACCTGCTTATGGAGAAATACAGCAAATACCTTGTAGCTCCAAGCAAGGAATTGGATATGTTTGATTACCTGCTGCAAACCTCTAGAACGATTATAATTCAGATGAGAGAAGAAAAGGAGCTTGTGATTTTCATACAGGATGTGTTCCTGGGAAAACACAGGGGTCCCATGGATGAATCCATGGAATACATGGTGAAGGCTACAGAAAAACACCTGATGGACTTTATCCGCCGAGGCAAGGAAAACGGCCAGATCAGAAAGGATATTGACGATAAGGTTCTCTGCCTTTTTGTCATGGCAGTGTCTTATAAGTTTAAGGAATATATTATGAATAGGGCAAGATCCTCTGGAGAAGATATAATGGATGAGCCCTTTGAAGCCTATGAAGCAGACATAAAGTCCATGCTTGAATTGCTGAAGCATGGAATGATAGAAAAATAAAAAATCCGAAATAAACTTTTATGAGTTACTTTAATTATCAAGTGTTTATGACTGAAAGGAGATAAAAATTATGTTTATAGAAGTTGAAGACTTAAAGAAGAGCTATACGACCGGCGAGGTAACTACCACTGTTCTCAAGGGGGTAGGCATGGGCCTTGACAAGGGTGAGATTGGTGTAATACTAGGCCCTTCAGGTTCCGGCAAGTCGACCCTTCTGAATATTATCGGCGGCATTGACAGATCCGACTCCGGCAATGTTTCCGTGGATAATATAGATGTTACAAAATTAGGCGATGACAAGCTGACGGACTTCAGAAGAGAGAATATAGGCTTCATATTCCAGTTTTATAACCTTATACCCAACCTCACCGTCGGGGAGAATATAGAAGTGGTTTCAAACATCAGTAAAGCACCGTTGAATACCGATGAGGTTTTGAAGGCTGTGGGGATGCTTGACAAGAAGCACCGTTTTCCAAAGGAGCTCAGCGGCGGAGAGCAGCAGAGAGTTTCCATTGCCAGAGCCATAGTCAAAAACCCCAAGCTTTTACTTTGCGATGAACCAACCGGTGCCCTGGATTTTACAACTTCAAGGGAAATACTGAAGCTTCTGCAGAAGGTTAACAAGGATTTCGGTACAACCATACTGATGATAACGCATAACACTGCCATCAGTACCATGGCCCACAGAGTCTACAAGGTCAGAAGCGGCGAAATAGTTGAAAGCACAGTAAACAAGACAGTTATGCCTGCGGAAAGGATTGAATGGTAATGGTCATAAATAAAAAGATTAAGCGTACCATGCTGGAAAGCAAATCTCAATATCTTGGTTCCCTGGTTCTTATAATATTGAGCTGCCTTCTCTTTACCATGTTTAATTTGCTCTCCATTAATATGTCGAGGCTGTCCTCCGATTTCGAGAAAAACTACCATCAGAATGATGCAACCTTTATGGTTAACACAAAACTAGCGGATTTGGGTGCTTTGGAAACGAAATTCAATGTGAGCATCGAGGAAGGCAGGACCTTTGATTATTCGGTAACAGCGGATAAGACCCTGAGAGTCTTCAGTCAGAATACAAAGGTGGATATACCTGCACTGATTCAAGGAAATAACTTGAGCGGCGGCGGCATTCTTATAGACCCTGCCTACGCAAAGGCAAACAAATTGAAGCCCGGCGACAGCATAAAGATATTTGACAAGACTCTCAAAATTACCGGCTTTATGTCCCTGCCAAATTATATCTATCCCTTAAAGTCCGAATCCGACATAATGAGCGACCCGAACAACTTCGGAATAGCGGTAATCGGAAAGAGTGACTTTGACAGTTTAAACAAAGGCAACAGCTTCTATTCCATACGTTTTAACGGAGACAGGAGCGATGTTGGCGGCAGAATAACCGGGTTTAAGAATTACTTACGTGATAATAATGTAATAATCATGAGCTGGATGAATATCTCCGATAATCCCAGAGTGACCTACGTCACCGCAAAGCTTAAGGGAATTGACAAGGTAAGCTCCTCCATGCCTGTATCGGTACTGCTTCTTACCTGTATATTGACAGGTATTGTAATGTGGAGAATGCTGAAGAGGGAAGCGGTCATAATCGGAACCCTATATGCATTGGG
>JAUZPH010000060.1 GCA_030706065.1 Bacillota bacterium
AATAAGTGGATGTTTCTAAGTATGCTCATAGGTTTTTTACTTGCTGCCACATTATTAAGCAGTATACCTTTGTACACTCAAGGAGTTACCCAGAAAGTATTACTTAAGGACCTGGAAAATTATCAGATTGCCAATAATAAGTATCCTGTTTCCTATTCATTAAAAATCAATGTGGATACGACTTCCCAAAACTCAAAAACCAAGTTTGAACAATTCGATATGAATTACCGAAACAATGTATTGGATAGAATAAACCTGCCTACTGTAAGTGAGACTAACAAGCTCATTGGAAACGACTTTGTGCTTCCGAATGATGACAATGATTTTAAGAACAGCCCAAATCTCTCGGTGATGGCGGCAACAGGTATTGAGAATCATATAACCCTGACATATGGAAAGCTCTATTCTGAAAAAAAACAAAACGATGTAATAGAAGCCATTGTCACTGAACAGGCTATGCAGAATTTCAGGCTGACCATGGACAATGAGTATGTCATTTACTATAGAAATGAAAACAAATACACGCCTGTGAAGATTAAAATTGTCGGTATATTCAAGAATAAGGATTCAAAGGATAGTTTTTGGAATAAAGGTTTATATGAATACGATCATTCTATAATTATGAATTATAATCTGCTGAAACAGGAGTTTCTCTTCGATGGGTCCGCTGTTGATGTGGATTCGGAATGGTTTAGGGCATATGATTATCACAAGATCACAACCGAAAATATAGAAGATATTTTAAACAACATAAATTATTTACAAAGTTGGGTAGGTGGCCTTGCTCTTGGTGATAAAGTCACTGCGGTAGATATACTAAGCCAGTATAATACCAGACAGCATACACTGAAGATAATGCTTTTGGTTTTGGAGGCACCAGTGCTGATAATGCTCCTGTACTACCTGTTCATGGTGTCTCAGCTTGTTATTGAGCAGGATAAGAAGGAAATTGCGGTGTTGAAGAGCCGAGGAGCGGGAAAAAGGGATATTCTTCGGATTTATCTCTTACAAGGCATTATATTGTCTGTTATTGCAATGATCTTTGGGCCGCCTCTGGGACTTTTTTTGTGCAAGTTAGTCGGTTCAACCGATGGCTTCCTGGAATTTGTCCAGCGAACGGCTTTACCGGTTAAAATGAACGTAACTGCATATTTATATGCCTTATGTGCCTGCATTATCTTTGTTATTACAATGCTTATACCTGCCTTTGTGGTGTCAAAGACAACAATTGTAAGGCATAATCAGGAGAATGCGCGACTAAAGGCAAAGTCTCCCATCCAGAAGTATTATATTGATGCAGCCCTATTTTTAATTTCCTTATATGGATATTATTCTTATAAGTCACAGCAAAAAATTTTAAATATAACCAGAGTAAGCGGTTTGGATATACCCATGAACCCTTTCCTCTTTGCAGTAACCTCTCTGTTTATATTCAGTCTGGCACTGTTGTTCGTGAGAATATTTCCCTATGTTATAAGGCTGATTTTTAAAGTTGGACAGAACCGGTGGAAACCCGCAATGTATTCGTCTCTTGTCAATCTTTCCAGGGCCGGAGGTAAAAACAACTTTCTTATAGTATTCCTCATAGTCACAGTGGCTACAGGAATATTCAGTTCAAACTCCGCGAGAACTATAAATACAAATATAGATGAAAGAGAGAAGTATGAAGTCGGAGCAGATATTACAATAATGGCAAGGTGGTTGGATACTCAACCGGCACCTCCTTCAGATCCCAGAATTCAGGTGGAAAGTCCTGACACGGAAAGTAAAATTATTTACAAGGAACCTGATTTTAAAGCCTTCGAAGGCCTTTCAGGAATTGAAGAAGCAACAAAGGTTATGAATGTATCAAATGTGAAGATAACTGATTTAGGCAAAAAAAACGGTACGAAGGTAAATACTTCAACTAAGAGCAAAGCAAATGGATACAATGGAAGTATGGCTAAAGCACCTGGTTCAGTTGGATTTATGGCTGTAATACCCAATGAGTTTGGAAAGATAGCATGGTTTAGAAGTGACTTGTTGGAATATCACTGGTATAACTATCTCAACTTTCTGACCAAGTATCCCAGCGGTATTCTAGTATCCTCCTCCCTGGAGAAAAGTGGTGTCAAATTGGGAGATGACATTTCCATAGACCTTGGAGATGGAGACTATTTTACCGGTACTGTACTGGCTTTCATAGATTACTGGCCTGGTTATAACCAATATAGTACGGAAGCGGGCAAATCGAATAATCTTATTGTGGGAAACTTCAATTACCTCCAGACCAGGATATCACTGAGGCCTTACGAAGTGTGGGCAAAAAAAGCACCCGGCGCTACCAGTGCGCAGATTTATGCGGATATAGAAGAGAAAGGGCTGGATATAACAAAATTAAAGGACAGCAGCCAGAATATAATGAATCAAAAGAATGACCCGATAATTGAAGGCACTAATGGGGCGCTTACTCTGGGTTTCTTGACAAATCTTTTAATCACCCTGGCGGGCTTCATTATATTCTGGATACTCACTATAAAAGGTAGAACCTATCAATTCGGTATTCTGAGAGCCATGGGACTGCATCTTAAGGAGGTTATCGTTACAATTTTTAGTGAACTACTTCTCTTATCCGTCAGTGCTATAATCATAGGTGTAGCTGTTGGCGAGGCTGCCGGTAAGTTGTTTGTTCCCCTGCTTCAAATAACAGGAAGTTCGGAGAAATATGTTCCTCCCTTCAAGGTTACAGAGTTTGTTGGAGATTATGTGAGGCTTTATGCTTATCTCTTTTTAATGCTTGTAGCCGGGCTTTTAGTGCTTAGATATATAATCAAAAGGATAAATATAAATCAGGCCTTGAAATTAGGCGAGGATTAAGCTCTATAGATATCCATCCCATCCGTTCAAGTTAGGATTATAGTTGATGTTGGATAGCTATACACTGCGGCACCAATATTGGAAAGGAGGAATTTATATGGCAGATATAATTGCTACCAGTAATCTCTGCAGGTATTTTGAAACCGGCAGTGAAGTTGTTAAAGCACTTCAAAAGGTAAATATAACAGTTAAAAAAGGAAGCCTTACCATTCTCAGAGGAAGATCGGGATCCGGCAAGACTACACTTATAAATATTCTTGGTGCAATGGACAGGCCTACTGAGGGTAATGTATTCTTTGATGAAAGGGACATTACCGGGCTTACTGATTTCGAGAGGGATGACATAAGGAGAAAGGACATGGGTTTTGTGTTTCAATCCGGCGCCCTTATAGGAAACATGTCCGCCTATGAAAATGTGGAATTTGGACTTAGAATTTCCGGCTTTGAAACAAAAGAAAGGAAGGTCAGGGCAATTGAATGCCTTAATATGGTGGGCCTAGGAAAGAGAATGAATCATCGGCCGGGGGAATTATCCGGCGGAGAGCAGCAGAGAGTTGCTATTGCAAGAGCGGTTGCCCATATGCCGAAGATTGTTTTCGCGGATGAACCTACCTCTGCCCTTGATACGACCATGGGCATTCAGGTAGTAAAGATATTTAGGGACCTGGTTCAGAACCACGGGTTGACAGTGGTGATGACTACTCATGATCCAAGCATGATGGAAATCGCAGATCAGGTTTATACCTTAAGGGACGGTGAGACAGTCAATGAATAATGATGTGGAAGACAAAAAGAGTTACATAATACGGTGTGAAAACCTGGTTAAAATCTATAAGACATCGGAAATTGAGGTTGTAGCTCTTCAGGGACTGGATTTGAATGTAGAACAAGGGGAACTCATGGCTATTATAGGTAACAGCGGAAGTGGAAAGTCAACTCTGCTGAACATGATAGGTGGACTAGACAAACCTTCCGCAGGCGCCTTGATAGTTGATGGTAAAGACTTGTTCAAGATGAGTGAAAAAGAGATGAATCAATATAAGAGAAATACTGTTGGCTTTGTATGGCAGAACAGTGCCCGAAATTTGATTCCCTATTTAACAGCCAGGGAGAATATCAAGCTTGTTAAAAGGATAGGAAGAGCCGGAAGTGAATCCGATAATTCTGAACAACTTCTGGAACTGGTAGGCCTGGGACATAGGAAGAACAACAAGCTTGGCGAACTTTCCGGAGGAGAGCAGCAGAGGGTGGCTATTGCCATAGCTCTTGCCAATGAACCGAAGCTCCTGCTGGCTGACGAGCCTACCGGAGCCGTAGATACCAAGACCTCGGAGCAGATACTTGATTTCTTCAGGAAAATCAACAGAGAGTTGGGCATAACCGTTGTAATAGTTACCCATGACAGACAGATTGCCAGAAAAGTAGATAGAGTTGTGGCAATCAGGGATGGCAAGACAAGCAGTGAATTTGTTAGGAAAAGGAGTTATGTAGATGTATTGCAGGAGGTCGGAAATTTAATGGATTCTACTGAAGAAGAGGAAACCCATGAAGAGCTGGCTGTGTTAGACAAGGCCGGCAGAGTACAGATACCAAGGGAGTATCTCGATTCAATAGAAATAAAAAACAGCAATAAAGTAAAGATAGAACTTGAAGGCAGCAGGATTGTACTATATAAGCCGGAAAGATAATTTTTCGTTGAAGAATGCACTATTTTCCAAATGGAATCTGGTGCATTTTTTATGTGCTTGATTTCAGTAAATTGGAAACATACTATTGAGAAAATACCGAATCCTAAACGGTTTTTCGAGGGCGATGAGTTAACTTTGAGGAAACCATCGGTTTCCGCTAAAGTGAGATGAGATTGTTGTAGAGAAAACACATCCTTTTACAAATAATTCAGTTATTAAATAAGTGCCTTTTGTTACATTTAGGTCAGGTTAGAATAACTCTTTAATGTATGACAACGTATACATTTGATGACTCTTTTTGTGGCTGTTCACTTAAATATGTTATGTAATAAAGATAGTGAAGCATCTCTTTTTCTATCATCCATATGCACGTCCTTTGATTATTATACTATGTATCATTTGTATTATATTACTATTTTGTACTATATGATTTTTTTACGGAAACGTTGACAAACGAGTAACTGGGTGATAGAATGAAGCTGAAGTTATATTAAATAAATAACTCCAGTTTAGGCCTATGCAACATATGATACATTATCCGGATTTAAGAAAATATTTGATAAGTAAAGGAGTGGGGTGGTGTGAATACTACTCTGTCAAAAGGTTTGACCGTAAAAAGGCAGAAGAATATAGGTTATTTAAAACGCTATTGGACACTTTATCTTCTGCTATTTATTCCTATTGTATATTTTATAGTTTTCCGTTATATACCGATGACTTACATTCAAATTGGATTCAAAAAATACAGTATTGTTAAGAGTGTTTGGGACATGCCATTGGCAGCAAATAATGGCTTTGAATACTTCATCAAGGCTTTCGCCAATCGTGACTTCCTCTATGCTCTGCGTAATACCGTCCTGCTCAATCTGCTGGATATGGTAGTTGGCTTTCCGGCACCGGTTATATTAGCGCTGCTTCTGAACGAGCTTGCGTTTAAACGGTTTAAGAAACTTACACAGACAGTGGCGTACATGCCGCACTTTTTATCATGGATTATAATTTCGGGATTGGCACTGCAGCTTTTTGCTCCAAGCACAGGACTGGTAAACACTGTGCTTAACCACATGGGTATCGCTTCTATTCCGTTTCTAAATGAACCTACCCACTGGGTAATTACCTATGTATTACTGGGAGTTTGGCAGAGTATAGGCTGGAACACTATAATCTACCTTGCAGCCATAACGGCTATTGACCCTGAGCAATATGAAGCTGCTTCCATTGATGGTGCAGGCCGCTTGAAAAAGATGTGGCACATAACACTGCCGGGCATACGTTCAACCATTGTCATTCTGCTAATTCTGAGGCTCGGCAGCATCCTGGGCAGTGAGTTTGACAGGCCTTATGCATTAGGAAATGCTTTGGTAAGGTCAGTGTCCAATGTTATTTCTGTTTTTGTTTATAATAATGGTGTAAAGGGTCTTCAATTCTCACTGACCGCAGCGGTGGGGCTGTTTCAGTCTGTTATTTGTGTTATTTTCGTGTTGGTCGCAAATGCCATTGCTAAAAAGTTTGGCGAGAGAGGCATTTGGTAAGGGAGGATAGAAATATGATTAAATCTAGAAGTTCAAAAGTTGGGGATTGGATTATAGCCTTTATCTGTCTACTGGTTATATTTGTTTGCGTGTTGCCAATGCTTAATGTCTTGGCACGTTCGTTAAGTTCTTCGGATGCATTAATCAAGGGCGAGGTGATGCTCTTGCCTAAGGGATTCAATTTTAATGCCTATAAATATGTTCTGGAAGATAGCAGGACCACATGGGCCATAGCATGGACAGCCATTTTGACGGCCATATGCACCGTCGTATCCATGGTGATGACAACACTCTGTGCCTATCCTCTGATTTACGACAACCTCAGGGGGCGCAAAATCATCAATGGTTTCATTTTATTCACTATGTACTTTAATGCAGGAATAATTCCAAACTATTTGCTGCTCAGGGATTTGCATATGCTCAATAAACCGATTGTACTAATAATTCCGAGCTGCCTGAGCGTATTCAATGTGATTATAATGCGCAGTTTCCTTTACAATGTACCCGACAGCTTGAGGGAATCTGCGGAAATAGATGGTGCAGGGCCTATTCGAACACTTATCAGCATTTATCTGCCGCTATCTACCCCAGTAATTGCTACTCTATCACTTTTCTATGCAGTAGGAAGGTGGAATGGCTTTTCAGATGCGCTGATGTACATGAATAATAGAGTATACTATCCAATACAGCTTCTGTTATACAACATAATCAACAGTTTATCTCAGATTGACACCAGTTCGATGGGACAAGATACTCCTATAGGTCTTGATGAGACTTTAAAGGCGGCAACTGTCATGGTAGCCACCATACCTATCCTGTTGGTTTATCCCTGGCTGCAAAGATACTTTATCTCGGGTGTTACCCTTGGTGCAGTGAAGGGTTAATCTGTGACACTGACACAATGTGTCTAAAAATATATTAAATTTATTCTAGGGGGGATTTTTTTGAAAAAAGCGATTTCATTACTGCTAGCCGGACTAATGACAACCGTATTTTTTACTGGCTGTAAAAGTACAAGCCCAGCTACTTCGGATGCAACACCAACTTCATTAAATACATCCGATATAAAAGACGGCAAGTTCGTTACTACCAAACATATTAAGGTTGAGGTTTACGACCGTGCCAACACTGGTGGTTCCAAGCCAGAGAACAACTATTACACACAGTGGATTCATGATCAAATGCTTGCTCTGCACAACGTTGATGTAACCTTTGTTCCTGTTCCACGTTGGACTGAAACAGATCAAATCAACAACCTGCTTGCAGCTGGTACTGCACCGGATGTATGTGTTACTTACAGTTATCCGACAATTCAGACCTATGCAAACATGAGCGGAGTATATGACTTGAACGCGGACTTGAAAAAGTATGAGAAGTGGCTACCGAACCTATATGGTTTCTTAGGAAAGGACAATCTATACTATGACCAGGATCCAAGCGCTGGAAATGTATGGGCTATTGAAGCTAAGCTTGTAAATAACTCACGTATAAACACATTCGTACGTCAGGATTGGTTGACAAAATTAAATATTAAAGCTCCTACAACTACTGCAGAGTTCGAAACTATGCTGAAAGCATTCAAGGATAATGCTTCTACACTGCTTGGTGCTAACGCAGCCAAGATGGTTCCGTTTTCCATAAGCTATGATGTGGGTTGGCGTGCAGCTACACTGCTGGATTCCTTTGTACCAGACAACATAACAGACAAGGATTTGTATATTAATGGCTTTGACGACAGACATCTGCTGTTACCTGGTAACAAGCAGGGAATTAAAGTGCTGAATACTTGGTACAATGAAGGCTTGATCTGGAAAGATTTCGCTCTATATCCTGCTGGAGATAAGACTGAAGACAACATGATAAAAGCAGGCTATGTTGGTGCTTTCACCCACAACTTTGATTATCCATACCGTGATGGAGATAACGGTATCACTGCCAGCCTCCATAAACTGGTTGGTCCTGATGCTCAGTATGTAGCTATCGATCCTTTCAAGGACGATGCAGGTAAGACAAGAAAATTCGTAAGTGCTCCTATCGACAGAAAGGTATTCTTCCCATCAACTAATAAAGAGCCACTTGCATCAGAATTGTATCTTGACTTTATCAGCAGCCCGGATACACTCAAGTTCCTCCAGTTTGGTGATGAGGGCGTTACTCATGTTACTCAAGCGGATGGATCATTTAAAACTATAGCAGCTACTGGTGATAAGATAATGAACTCAGGAAACAACATTGACTATACTATCACTGCCAATGGCTTGGTAAAAGATGGAAAATTAGATGTTAAATCATTAGCTGTCGGCTATGCCGGTGTTGATTCATCACTAATCCAGAAGTCATACGATACTGCTCAAACCAACACTCGTGTTTCACCGCATTTTAACGTTGGTCAAATTCAGGCTGAGACTGGTGTAGGTCAAGCGCTTAATACAAAGCGTGATACTATGTGGGACCAGGCTGTTGTTGCAGCACCTGATAAGTTTGATTCAGTGTATGATAATGGCTTGAAGGATTACCTCAGCTCTGGTGGACAGGCAATCATTGATGAGCGTAAAGCAGCTATTGCTAAACTAAAATAATATACTGATCAATCTTTGATTATATTAGTATGAGGGGGACCTGTGAAGTTGCAGGTTCCCCTTATCTGCTAAACAGGATAAAATCTTACATTTGATTTGTCATCCCAATGTAAAATAAGTTTGAGGGGTCAAAGCAAATAAAAATATATTTCATCAGGGAGAGAGAAAAAATGAAAAAGTTCATGGATGAAAAATTCTTATTATCCAGCATCACCGCTGAAACTTTATATGAAAACTATGCAAAGGACATGCCTATTATTGACTACCACTGCCACCTGAGCTCTCAGGAAATCTGTGAGAACAAACAGTTTAAAAATATAACGGAAGCATGGTTATATGGGGATCACTACAAGTGGAGAGCAATGAGGGCATATGGAATAGCAGAAAAGTATATTACTGGTGATGCAAGTGACTACGACAAGTTTCTTGCCTGGGCAAAAGTTATTCCGATGACTATAGGCAATCCACTGTATCATTGGACTCACCTGGAACTTCAAAGGTTTTTCGGAGTGGAGGAACTTCTCAATGAGAAGACTGCACCGATTATATGGGAAAAGGTTAACGCTCTACTTGCCAGAGTGGAGTATAGAGCCAAGGGATTGATTGAAAGGTCAAAGGTGGAAGTGATTTGTACTACAGACGATCCTGTTGATTCCCTGGAATATCACATCAAGCTTAAAGAGGACAAGAGTTTTCGTGTAAAGGTTTTGCCAACCTTCAGGCCGGACAAGGCAATTGAAATAAGCAAGAGCGATTTTAGAGACTGGATTGCCAATCTCGGAAGGGTAATCAGTAAGCATATCGACTGCTATGATTCTCTTTTGGCGGCACTAAAGGACAGGGCTTTGTTCTTTGACTCAGTAGGCTGCAAAGTATCCGACCATGGATTGGATTACTTCCCATATATGGAGGCTTCAAAGGAAGAGGTTTCAAATATATTTCTTAAAGCAATGAATGGAGAAGCTGTTACGCCTCAAGAAGAAGAAAAATACAAAACAAATATTCTGAGATTCCTTGGAGAAATCTATTCGGAATTTGGTTGGGCGATGCAGCTTCATATAAATGTTATTAGGAACAGTAACACAAGAATGCTTGGGGAGCTTGGACCCAATACTGGATATGATGCTGTAAATGACAGCAAGCCTGCACAAAAGCTTTACAGATTCCTGGATAGTTTGGAGTTAAGGAATTCACTTCCAAAGACAATATTATACACGCTTAATCCTGCTGACAACTATGTACTGGCAACAATCATGGGTTCTTTCCAAGGGATAGGGATAAAAGGCAAGGTTCAGCTTGGAGCGGCATGGTGGTTTTTGGACAATAGGGAGGGAATGCTGGAGCAGATGAAAACTTTGGCTAATGTAGGTCTTCTAAGCTGTTTTGTAGGAATGCTTACAGACTCCAGAAGTTTTCTTTCATATACCAGACATGAGTATTTCAGAAGAATACTGTGCAACCTCATAGGAGAATGGGTTGATAACGGTGAAGTACCTGAAGACATGGAACTGCTCGGTGAAATTGTTAAGAATATAAGTTATTATAATGCAAAGAATTACTTTCAAGTTTAAATATTAAGAATAATGCGGGAATGCTTATGGAATCGGAAACTCAAAACCGTAGGCATTCCCTGTTTACGTTAGAGTGTTCCGGCCATCAGACTGTAACGTAATCTGTTCTTTAGTTGTCACTATAATCGACAGAACTTATATCTACAAGATGTTTATGAATTAAAATATTTTAATGACTTAAATCTCGTTCTTTTGAAGAATCATATATTGTGATGGGCTCATGCCTTCATGCTTCTTAAAAGCCTTGCTGAAGTAGAATATGTCATTAAAGCCCACTAATTTAGAGGTCTCGGAAACAGTGAATTCATCCTTAAGCAGAGATTTGGCTTTATTGATTCTTATATTAATGAGGTACTCAATAGTTGATTTGCCCGTTACTTTTTTGAATATGTTGCCTAAATACGAAGGACTGATTTGAAACTCCTCAGCAAGCTGTTGAAGAGTAATATTTTCCGCATAGTTTTCAGTCATGTAGTTAATAACTTTATCTACCTTTTTGGAATTTGAGTAATTGTACTCATTGCCTTCCTTGAACTTAAAAAGAAGTGCAAGTATCTCGCAAAATATTAGCCTTTCATTTACCCTCCCAACATCCTTTGTGGATAGGAAGGAACGATTTAATTGTGAAAACAGGTTAACCAGCCTGGAAAAAAGGTATTTATCATCAATATTTTGAATGTGAGAAAAAGGTAGTTCGGAATTTACAAGCTTCCACTGACCGTCCTCATAAACCGGACAGGTATATAAAAAGTCTACTGCAAAACTTTTCATGGGACTTTCTGCAAAGGTTTGGGCTTTTCTTCTGTCACCGGGCTTGTGAAAAATCAAATCCCCGCCTGAGGCCTGTATGGTAGTATCATTGCAGGTAAATTCTGCTTTACCGTCATAAAGGAGCATTATATTGTAGAAACCCAGAGTATCATCAAGCTTCCAGGACAAGTTGGCCTTTCTGTCAACAACATATAAAACTTCAGGAAAAATTTCATATAAATAGTTTGATGTTTCCAATTTAACACCACACCCCTAATCAATAAAAATAATGTTCATATAATATAACAATATAATACATGTATAAGTATATTGTAAACATCAGAAAATTGAAATATTAAAATACTTTTGCAAAAGATAGATGCGGTTTGACTCTTATAAATAAAAGACAAAGGCTTGATATCCTTTGTCTTTTCTCTTTAGCAGATTTTGAAAACTGGCCCCTCAGGTATAAAGTGAACAGGAATAGCGGGAAACTTCTTCTGCAGATACTGTGCCAGATATTCCATGCCGGGCATCTCGCTTTCAGCATGGCCTATTACAAGTAGGGCTTTTTCGTTCCCCTGCTGTACGGCATCTCTTACATATTGAGGTGTCTCCCATTCCGGGCCTTCGCCGTAAATTATCATATCAAGATTTTTTTTGCCAAAAAGAGACACTGCCAGTTCTCCACCGCCTCTATATCCTACTAATACACCAATACGCCTGCAGGTAATGGAGGGATCTCCTATATAACGGGCATATGCTATGCCAAGACGCTGTTTAACGTGACTTATTACATTCTGAACAGTGGATGAAGGAAGTTCCACAATGGATGCTGCCGGTAGATTCTCAACTTCATAATCCTTCCAGCCCAGTGCTTGCAGGAGTCCCGCGGTGATACCGTCCGGCAGAAACCTGTGAACATAGTCATGGTAGCGGAAAATCGCCATATCACTTTCTGCAATAGTCTTGCATTTCTGCTTGTAAACTGAGTCATCCTGCAGTGCATCAGTCTTCCCCCAATGACTGTAGAATATGCCTTCGTGGGAGATAATCAGGTTGACGCCCAAAGCCTTCGCCTTTTCAATAATCTCCTGTGTTGCCAGGAAGGTTACCGCTACTCCGGTAACCTTTGATGAAGTATCACCAAAGAGGAGATTGTCAACGGTGCTTTCCATCGGTACTGCCGGGGTATTCAGTTCATCCAGTATATCCTTGATAATTATATCCATATATTTTTGCTCCTTTCACACATAGGTGTAATTATTCCATGTTAAAAAACATTATACATTTTCTATAAGCTCTTGGCAATGAACAATCTTAGCTTCAGTA